>NZ_CP030280.1:2362500-2662500 GCF_003287895.1 Blautia argi
TTGCCCAAACATTCTGTCAAATATCTTTTTCATGTGTCATTCCCTCTTAAATATGTTCCATAGCTTCTTTAATATTCGATACTCCTATTAATTTTATTTTATATTTTCCCTGTATCCCCTCTACATTGGTTTTCGGCATAATGCAGGAAGTAAAGCCCAGCTTTTCTGCCTCCCGCACTCTGGTTTCCGCCATACTGACACCCCGGACTTCCCCAGAAAGTCCTACTTCTCCGAAAATCAGTGTTCCTTCATCTATGACCTGATTTTTGTAACTGGATACAAGAGATAACACAATTCCCAAATCAATGGCAGGCTCCCCCAGCTTCATACCGCCCGCCAGATTTACATAGGCATCACAGTCGCCCAGACGAATCCCAGCTCTTTTCTCCAGCACTGCCATGAGAAGATTCACACGATTGTAATCAATTCCCACAGAGGTTCTCCTTGGCAGTCCGAAATTTGTCCTGGTTACCAGCGCCTGAATTTCTATCAAAATAGGGCGGGTACCTTCCACTGAACAGACTACTGTTGTGCCGGACGCATCAGTAGGACGTCCGTTCAACAACGCCTGAGAAGGATTTTTCACCTCCTCCAGCCCCTTTTCCCGCATCTCAAAAACACCAATTTCATTGGTAGAGCCAAAACGGTTTTTAACCCCTCGCAAAATACGGTAAGCAAGCTGCCTATCCCCCTCAAAGTACAGAACCGTATCTACCATATGCTCCAGAACTCTGGGACCTGCTACACTTCCGTCCTTTGTCACATGTCCTACAATAAACACTGAAATTCCTAATCCTTTTGCAATCTGCATGAGAATTCCGGTGGATTCCCTCACCTGGGACACACTGCCCGGCGCAGAGGACACCTCTTCATTGTACATAGTCTGAATGGAATCAATCACCACCATTTCCGGCTTCAGCCGCTCAATGGTACTGCGAATTATTTCCAGATTGGTTTCACAAAGCAAATATAAATGCTCATTAAATTCTCCAATGCGTTTTGCCCGTAGCTTAATCTGGCGAAGAGATTCCTCCCCTGATATATACAACACCTTATGTCCCTGGATGGTGAGCTGTCTGCATACCTGTAAAAGCAGGGTGGATTTTCCGATTCCCGGATCTCCGCCGACCAGCACCATAGAGCCAGGTACGATTCCTCCGCCTAATACTCGATCCAGTTCTTCCATATTGGTTGAAACTCTGTCGGCTTCCCTGACCTGAATTTCGGCAAGCCTGACCGGCTCATTTTTTTTGCCTGTACGTCCCTCCGAACCGGAGATTCCTTTTGCCGGGGCTGCCTTTCCTCCTGCAGAAACCGTTTCCTCCACAAAGGAATTCCATTCCCTGCAGCCCGGACACTGTCCCAGCCATTTTGAAGACTCATATCCACAGTTCTGGCAGAAAAATACACTTTTTTTCGCTTTTGCCATAATACCTCCTGTTATTTAAAATTTCCTGTAAAGCAAAAGCAGAGCCGGGATATTCACTCCCGACCCTGCATCTTATTTTTTAAGACTGCTCTTATGAAGACCGACAGTTCAGACCTTTTCAATGCAAACGGAAACCTGCTCTGCCTGTTCCAACTCCACACTGAAGGATAACTTACCACCCAGGTTTGTCTTCATCTGACCTGCCTCTTCACCGTCAATGGTTACCTTGTACTCAGCATCTTCCTCAACCTCTACAGTAATCTGCGCGTCCTTCGGTCCTTCTACAATAAAGCTCATGCCATCTTCTCTGGTGTCCAGATTCAATACCGTTGTGCCGGGAACAGATTCATAGACAAACATTCCGTTTCTTTCCAGTTTTGTAATTTCATTATATGTTTTAACCTTGTACATATCTCCGTCATACTCAAAATCTGACAATTTTGATTTTTGTGCCAACTCGTAGTTCCCAAAGCTGATTTTGCCGTTTTCTTCTGTACGAATTAATTCTTTTACCACTGACATAGTTATGTCCTCCCGCTTCTGTCTTTTGTTTCTTTTTGTATATCAATGTTACCATAAAAGCACATTTTTTTCTAGTCATTTTGTACATTTACCATAAATTTTATAGTTTGTTTAGACAGTCCAATCACAACCTGATCTCCTGCCTTGATCTTCCCCTCCAGAATTTCCTCTGCCATAGGGTCTTCGATTTTATTCTGAATAGCTCTTTTTAAAGGTCTGGCTCCATATTTCGGGTCAAATCCCTCTTTTGCAATCAGCTCTTTCACGCTATCTCTGACTTTTACTTCTATCTTCATCTGCACCCTGCAACGTGTAACAAATTCCTTTAACAGCAGCCCTGTAATTTTCTTTACTTCTTCTTTGTTCAGCATATGGAAGACAATGATGTCATCAATACGGTTCAAAAATTCCGGTCTGAAGAGGCGTTTTACCTCTTCCATAACATTTTCCTTCATCTTTTTATAATCTGCCGCTTCACTGTCTGCTGCTCCGAATCCCAGCTTTTTCGGCTCTACAATGGACTGCGCTCCTGCATTGGAGGTCATAATGATAATGGTTTCTTTAAAGTCTACTCTTCTGCCCTGGGCATCTGTAATGTGTCCATCATCTAAAACCTGCAGAAGAATGTTAAAGACATCAGGGTGTGCCTTTTCAATCTCATCAAATAGCAGCACACTGTAGGGATTTCTCCGCACTTTCTCACTGAGCTGTCCGCCCTCTTCATAGCCTACATATCCCGGCGGAGAACCTATCAGCTTGGAAACACTATGTTTTTCCATATATTCTGACATATCCACGCGAATCATGGCGTCTTCTCTGCCAAACACCGCCTCTGCCAATGCTTTGGAAAGTTCCGTCTTTCCCACACCGGTAGGGCCTAAAAGAAGGAAGGAACCAATGGGACGCTTGGGATCTTTTAATCCCACTCTACCTCGTTTCACGGCTTTTGCCACTGCTGTGACTGCTTCCTCCTGTCCAATGACCCGCTTATGAAGAAGCTGTTCCAGTTTTGCCAGACGTTTGGACTCTCCTTCTGTGAGCTTCTCCACAGGAATTTTTGTCCACTCTGCCACTACCTGGGCAATCTGTGCTTCTGTAACCGCCAGCTTTTTGCGCCTACACTGCTTCTCAAAACGCACTCTTGCCTTTTCTATCTGCTCTTTTGTTTCCTGCTGCTGTGCCTGAAGCTCCTTTGCAAGAACAAAATCCTGTCTTTTTACAGCCTCTTCTTTTTCTTCATACAGACTTTTCAGACGCTTTTCTGCCTCCACAAGCCCTTCCGGTGTCTTATATCCTGCCAACTGTACCTTAGAGCATGCTTCGTCCAGCAAATCCAGCGCCTTGTCCGGCAAAAAGCGGTCATTGATATAGCGGACTCCCATGGCAACGGCTGCCTTTACAGCACTTTCCTCAATGGAAACTCCGTGGTGCTTTTCGTAATAAGGCACCAGACCCTTCAGGATTTTCTCTGCCTCCTCCTTTGTGGGTTCCTCTACCATCACTGGCTGAAAACGCCGCTCAAGGGCTGCGTCCTTCTCAATATGTCTGCGGTATTCCTCAATGGTGGTAGCGCCGATAAGCTGAATCTCTCCTCTTGAAAGAGCCGGTTTTAAAATATTGGAGGCGTCCAGAGCGCCCTCTGCACCCCCGGCGCCGATCAGAGTATGAAGCTCGTCGAGAAACAGGAGCATTCTTCTGTCCCCGGAAACCTCTGCAATTACTCTTTTGATTCGCTCCTCAAATTCTCCGCGATATTTGGAACCTGCCACCATAGCGGACAAATCCAGCACAATAATTCGTTTATCCGCCATACTCTCCGGCACCAGACCTCTCACAATCCGCTGTGCAAGCCCTTCTGTAATAGCGGTTTTTCCCACTCCAGGCTCTCCAATCAGACAGGGATTGTTCTTTGTCCTTCTGCTCAAAATCTGAATCATACGGTTGATTTCTTTCTCTCTGCCAACCACCGGATCTAAAAGTCCCTGCTCTGCCATCTCTGTCAAATCCCTGCCAAACTGTGCAAGCATAGGCGTTGCTGCTTTTGAAATGCCTTTTTGAAAATCTCCTGCCGCCTCTTCTTTTGTAAGCGTTCCCTCTTTTCCCATGGTCTTCAGAGCCTCTGCGTAAAGTCCCTGAATATTCACCCCCATGGTGTGTAGCAGCCTGGCTCCTACACAGTCATATTCCTTCAGCATGGCAAGGAGCAAATGCTCTGTTCCCACTTCCCGGCTCTCAAGTCGCTCTGCCTCTTCTTCTGCCAGCGACAGCACCTTTCTTGCCCTGGGGGTATAGCCCTGAGGTTCTTCTAAAAGCACGCCCTGAGAAGGCGCCACCAGTTTTTCAATCAGGTTCTGAAGCCGCTCTTTTGTAACGCCTGCTTCCTTTAACAGAATCCCTGCCGCTGTTTCTTCTCCTGCCAGAAGCCCTGCCAGAAGATGTTCGGTTCCGATATAATTATGATTACAGGACTTTGCCGTCTGTTCGGCAGTTTTTAATGCCCGCAATGCCCATTTTGAATATTGATTCTTCATGCAAATCTCCTGTTCTGTTTAATACTTTGTACTCGTCAAAAATTTCATCAATTAAGGCATGCACCTCTTCCCGCGTAATGTTCTTACAACAGCCCTTTGCCAGAAGCACCAACAGATTTTCCTTCATTTCTTCCAGAGCTCTGATTTTGTTTTCATCAATGCAAATAACTGCTCCTTTTCGACGGTCAATGGTTACAAATCCCTCCTGGCGCAACACAGAATACGCCTTATTCACCGTATGCATGTTGATTCCCACGGTATCTGCAAGTTGACGTACAGAAGGGAGCGCTTCTCCAATCTTCAACTGGTCTGTGGCAATTCCCATGATAATCTGGTTGCAAAGCTGTACATAAATTGCTTCATCACTGTTAAAATCAATTTCTATCAGCATATTCTCACCTGCTTCCTATTGTTATATTCAATATAGCATAATTAGCACTTTTGGTCAAACTGAAATTCTATTCTCTCTTCCTTTTTATTTTTATGTATCCATAATCCTCTTTTTTCCGGTTAAAATAATACAGGGATAAAAGCACAGTCATAAACTCTGCACTGGGCACAGCCAGCCATACACCGTTTACTCCCATAAGAAGGGGCAGCAAAAGAATATTCAGTACAATCATGACAAAAGTACGAACAAAGGATATAATTGCCGATATTTTTCCGTCTGAAAACGCAGTGAACATAGACGAGGCAAAAATATTAATACCAGCAAAAATATAATTAAAGGAAAACAGAAAAAAGCCTTTTTTGGCAATTTCATAGGTTTGTGTTCCTTTTGGCGTAAAGATTTCCACAATTGTTCCCCCTGATAGCAGGGCAAAAATAGTAATCAGAACAGAGGATATGCCAATAAACCATATACAGATTTTAAAAATCCGCTGCAAAAGCGCTGTATTTTTTCTTCCGTAATTAAAGCTGATAACTGGTGCAACCCCCATGGAAAAGCCCATGTACAGCGCATTAAACAGAAACTGTCCGTACAAAACAATGGTAATTGCCGCAACTCCGTTTTCTCCCAAAAGCCGCATCATAACAATGTTAAAAAGAAAGGTAACCACAGCGGTAGAGAGATTGGTTACCATTTCCGAAGAGCCGTTAAAGCAGCTTTCCCTTAAAACCATAAAATCCAGCCGCGGCCTCACAAGGTACAAAGATTCCTTTACAAAAAGAAAATACAAAAATCCTACCACCGCCGGAAGAAGCTGTCCGATGCCGGTTGCCAGCGCCGCACCTGCAATCCCCATTTGCAGAGGCCCCATAAAAATATAGTCCAGAACCATATTCAAAAGTCCGCCCCCAATGGTCAGCGCAAGGCCTATGGTCGGTCTTCCTGCTGTAACAAAAAAAGTCTGAAACAAAAGCTGCAGCACACAGGCAGGCGCCAGATACAAAAGGATTCGCAAATATTCCTCACAATAAGGCATAAGCACCATCAGTAGCGCCCAACATACGAACCAACTGAGGGAGGAACGCATTTCCCAGCACAAAGAAAGCCACACCTGCCAAAATGCCTGTCAAAACAAGAAAAGAAAAATCCCGGCGCGCTTCCTCAGACTTATTCTCTCCCATTTTTCGGGCAATCACCGCGCTGCCTCCGGTTGCCAGCATAACGCCTACTGCCACTAAAAGACTGATAACCGGATACACAATATTTACGGCAGAAAGCGCCTGTGTATTTACCAGCCTGGACACAAAAATCCCGTCCACAATGGTGTACAGGGACATAAAAACCATCATAACCATGGTTGGAAAGGCAAATTTCAACAACGAAAAAAGCCTGAAATCTTTTGAAATTGCATTTGACATACTTGTAAAAAACCTCTCTTTTTTATTCTGTTAATTGTTCTCAATTGCTGCGGAATTTATGAGGAAATGGTAAACTGCCCAGGAACGGACGGAAAGGAAAAAGAACGGGAATAAAAAGGATACATCTTCCAAGCGGCTGAGCTGCCAGCTCTTTTTCTGCCGCACAAAACAGTCCTCCTGAGCATTTTGTGCGGCAGCATTACCTGAACAAGCCTATTGCAATGCAGTTTTATGCTTCGTCAATGGCTTTTCCGATGTCATTTCTCTTATATTTATTAGCAAACTGAATCCATTCGGTTGCTTTATAAGCATTGGCTCTTGCCTCTTTTAAGTCTGCACCCTTTGCTGTAACACCCAGCACACGTCCGCCATTTGTCACAATTTTGCCGTCTTTTAAAGCAGTTCCTGCGTGGAAAACATAATAGCCTTCTTTATCCTTAAAGCTGTCCAGTCCTTCAATCGGAAATCCCTTTTCATAGGATACCGGATATCCGTCAGACGCCAGTACCACACACACAGCTGCATTGTCCTCAAACTGCAGATCTACCTCATCTAATCTGCCGTCCACACAGGCTTCAAAAACTTCCACAATATCGTTTTTCAGTCTTGGAATCACCACCTGCGCCTCCGGATCTCCAAAGCGGGCATTGTATTCCAGCACCTTGGGTCCGTTTTCTGTGAGCATTAAACCAAAGAAAATAATCCCTTTAAATTCTCTGCCCTCTGCTGCCATAGCATCTACGGTTGCCTGATAAATGTATTTTTCGCAGAAATCATCCACCTCTTTTGTATAGAAGGGACTTGGAGAAAAGGTCCCCATACCTCCGGTATTTAAGCCCTCATCGCCGTCTTTTGCACGTTTATGGTCCTGAGCTGACGTCATGGTCTTAATGGTCTTTCCGTCTACAAAGGAAAGCACAGAAACCTCACGTCCTGTCATAAATTCTTCTACTACCAGAGTATTGCCTGCTGAACCGAATTTTTTATCCAGCATAATTTCCTTTACGCCTTCTTCTGCTTCCTCCAGAGTATTACAGATTAAAACACCTTTTCCCAGAGCCAGACCGTCTGCTTTTAATACAATGGGGAAATCTGCCTTTTCTCTGAGATATGTCAGCGCTTCGTCTGCGTTTTCAAAGTTTTCATAGCCTGCTGTAGGAATGTTATATTTTTTCATTAAATCCTTGGAAAAAGCCTTGGATCCTTCCAGAATCGCAGCATTTTTTCTGGGTCCGAACACGCGAAGTCCCTCTTTTTCAAAGACATCAACCACGCCTCCCACCAGAGGGTCATCCATGCCTACAACCGTCAGGTCGATTTCCTTTTCCTTTGCAAAAGCTGCCAGCTTATCAAATTCCATAGCGCCAATATTTACACACTCTGCCACTTCTGCAATTCCTGCATTTCCCGGTGCACAGTAAATCTTGTCCACCTTTGGACTTTTTGCCACCTTCCACGCAATGGCATGTTCTCTTCCGCCGCTTCCGATAATCAATACTTTCATAAATTTTCTGCCCCTTTCGCTTTTTAATACGTTCTATGCTTCACGGATTTTTACAATTCCGTCTATGACTTCTACCCTGTTGTTGGCAATCAAATCAATGGCCTCTGGCATAATCTGCCATTCTGCCTCTTCCATCACTCTCCTTTGCAGAAGCTCCGGTGTGTCGCCCTGCTGCACCGCTACCGCCTTCTGCAGAATAATGGGGCCAGTATCTGTTCCCTCATCCACAAAATGTACGGTGGCTCCCGTTACTTTAACCCCTCTTTGCAGCACACCTTCGTGTACCTTTAAACCATAATACCCGGTTCCGCAAAAAGCCGGTATCAGGGAAGGGTGAATATTGATGATCCTGTTTGGATACGCCTTTACCATAATCTCCGGAATTACCACCAGGCAACCTGCCAGCACCACCAAATCCACCTCATAGGACTGAATGGCTGCAAGCAACGCCTCGTTAAAAAGCGCTCTGGTTTCATAATTTTTCGGGGATACACACTGCGCCGGAATTCCGTGCTTTTTTGCGCGCTCCAGAGCATACGCATTTTCATTGTTGCTGATTACCACAGACACCTGGGCATTGGTAATCCTGCCGCTGTCCATGGCATCTAAAATTGCCTGAAGGTTGGTTCCGCCTCCGGATACCAAAACTGCCATTTTCATCATATTTTTCAGCCTCTCTATTCGACAGGAAAAGGGCTGCCTCCGGCAACCCTGACTTCCTTTTTCTATGATACTAAACTAATTTTACGCCTTTTTCCCCTGCTTCAATTTTACCTACCACATAAGGAATATCTCCGGCAGCTTTCATTGCTTCCATAGTTTTATCCACATCTTTAGCGTCTACTGCCACAATCATACCAAGCCCCATGTTAAAGGTATTGTACATCATGGTTTCTTCGATTTCGCCTTTTTTTGCCATTAAAGTAAAGATTGGAGGAATCGGATAGCTGTCCTTTTCAATCACTGCACAAACGCCGTCTTTTAACATTCTCGGCACGTTTTCATAGAAACCGCCGCCTGTAATATGACTGCAGGCTTTTACCGTAACTCCTGCTTCCTTTACATTTTTTAAAGCCTTTACATAGATTCTGGTTGGAGCTAAGAGCGCTTCTCCCAGAGTTTTTCCCAGCTCGTCATAATAAGTGTCCAGAGATTCTTTTGTCATCTCAAAAACCTTACGAACCAGAGAAAATCCATTGCTGTGTACGCCGGAAGATGCCATACCAATCAGCACATCTCCCTCATTTAAGTTCTCGCCGTTAATTAAGTCCTTACGTTCCACCACACCAACTGCAAAACCTGCCAAATCATATTCTTCCTCCGGCATAAGTCCCGGATGTTCTGCTGTTTCGCCTCCGATTAACGCCGCATCAGACTGCAGACAGCCTTCTGCCACACCTTTTACGATTTCTGCGATTTTTTCAGGATAATTCTTACCGCATGCAATGTAGTCCAGGAAAAATAAAGGTTCTCCGCCTGCACAGGCAATGTCGTTGACGCACATTGCCACCGCATCAATCCCAATGGTGTCATGTTTGTCCATAAGATATGCCAGCTTTACCTTTGTGCCGCAACCGTCTGTACCGGACAAAAGAACCGGGTCTTCCATTTCTTTGATTTTTTTCAGAGAAAAAGCACCGGAAAATCCGCCCAGGCCCCCAAGCACTTCCTCGCGCATGGTTTTCTTTACATGTTCTTTCATTAATTCCACTGATTTGTAACCAGCTTCAATATCTACGCCAGCTTTCTTGTAATCCATTTTTATCCTCCTCGCCGTTTTTCGGTGCTTATTTATAGTTTTTATATCCTACTTCCTGCAGTTTTACATCTTTTGCCACAACCTGGTCTTTTAACTCTTCCTTGTAGTCTTTTAATTTCTGAAGCAACTCTGCATCAGAAGTAGCTAAAATCTTGGCTGCCAGAATTGCCGCATTGGCTCCTCCGTTAATCGCTACCGTTGCAACCGGAATACCGGAAGGCATCTGTACAATAGAGTACAGGGAATCTCTTCCTCCCAGTGATGTGGTGTGCATCGGAATACCGATAACCGGCATTGGGAAAATGGCTGCACACATACCTGGAAGATGCGCTGCCATACCTGCACCTGCAATGATAACCTTAAATCCTTTTTCTTCTGCGGATTTCGCATATTCAAAGAATACATCGGGTTCTCTGTGTGCTGAGATAATCGTCATCTCGTATTCAATCCCGAATTTTTCCAGCATGTCTGCTGCTTTGCTCATAACAGGCATATCAGAGTCACTGCCCATAACAATTCCAACTTTTGCCATGATTATTCTCCTTTATATTTAAAAATTTCCGCGGATTTTTCACCGCTTATACTTCCACACAGCACAATTTTACATATTGTGACAGGTCTTGTCAAGCAGGAAACGGCTCATTTAATGCTTCTGTTTTCGGAAGCACGAATCTGCCGCCCTCAATAATGGAAACCCAGTCCCCGTCTGGGGTCTGCACCCTTATGTTATCCAGCTCATCATAAGGTATAGTAATATCTGTGTGGCAGCCGAGATAAGCTTTGCTTATATCTTCTTTTCTGAGAATGGAAACCTCATTATCCCTTGCAATAATCTCTTTTCCGTCCGGATTATACACTGCCGTATCTTCGCACCAGCTATAGCAGGTGTCCCCTACGGCAAAGTGAGGTCCCATCTTTTCTGCAATGAGAATGGGCAGAAGATGTCCTATCTGATATTTCTGTGCCATGACATAAGCCGTGGTGTTGGTTCCGATGGCAAATTCCCCAAGAGGAAGAGTATCGTGATGATACAGGAGATTTTCTTTGATAAAATTCCTGTTTTCTTCCTCGGAATCAAAATTACCGCAGCTGTAGCCGGAAATCTTTCCGTCTGTAAACTCTATTTTTAAATCCCTATATTCCAGTCCGTTTAAGAACACTCTGGAAACTGCCAGAGTTCCATTGGTTCCCTTTAAGACAGGAGAAGTAAATACCTCACCTACCGGAATGTTTACATCTGCCACACAGTTTTCAAAATTTGTCTGCTTTTCCGGATTTTCCAGATGATGCAGCTTCACTGTCAAATCTGTGGCATTTCCCTCCTTTCCCTGAATATGAACCGTTTCCCCCTTGTCCAGCGCATCAATGATATTCTGCTGAATCTCACGGTAGAGGTGGTTGTCCAGGGTATTGATTTTCACAGTTTCCTTGAATATCTCTTCAAACTGTTCCCCAATTTCCATAACCGGATAGGCAATAATGGTAAAACTGCGCTCTTCACCTTTGATATATCGATTCACAATCTGACCGGCTTCATTGTCATAGGTAACCTGCAGCTTCTGCTGATGAGAAGAAAGTGTGCAGGCCTCTTTTTTCTTTTCCGGCGCAAAAGGAATCTCCCCAAAGGTTTCCATACACGCCGGGCCTCCATGAACAGCTGCCAAAGTCTTTACCTGCTCATAAGCCACCTGCAGCACCCGGAGTTTTCTCTGGATAAACTCATGATCCAGATACAGGGCAGCGTCATCTTTGTGGTCATATTCAAACTGTGGATTTGGAATTGCCCCATAATAGCCGATTCTGTGATGCTGCTTTTTGTTTACTGTATGCACTGCACTTCTGTAAATCACAGGTTTCAAATCCATGTCCTCGAACTGTCCAATGGCAGCTTTTACCATACGCTCAAAGCCCAGTTGGAAACGGATATTCACGGTCTTTTTCTTTGTAATATCCTTTCCTGTCAGGGCAAATCCTGTACGGTAGCCCTCTGTAAAGGTCCGTGCCATTGCCTGGATTTCTTCTTCTGAAAGTGTATTCAAAAATTTTGCCATACCGATTTCGTTCTCTGTGACATATTCTCCAAAGCGATATAAATAACGCACATCAGACAAATCACTTTTTTTCAGAATCTGTACAGCAAAGTCAAGAGAGGGATCCACGCCCTCCTGCACTCTTCGCCCTACCATCTCATCACTGTAATCACTCACATACCAGTACACAGCTTCTTTGACGTCTTTTGCAGAAATTTCTTCCTCCTCAAAAAGGTTATATACCTGCACAAAAAGCTCCATAACCACTGTCATATCAAAAAGACGGTTCTCATATGCAAAAACAATCAAACCTCTGACTTCTGTATACAAAAAACTTAAAAGCGCTCCAAACTCTGCTCCCAGGGTCTGCACTGCCCATGCCGGATTTCCGTAAGAACAGGCATAATGAGAAGGCAGAATATCTCCATACAGTTTCTGGTTGTTTTCTTCCAGATCCTCTAACTCTGCAGTTTCCAGCCAGCCCTGCTGCAGCTTTTCATGAAGCTCCATCACTTGTCCGATAAACAGGGCTGTACTTTTAAAATAAGCCCTGTAGGGTTCTTTTACTACTTCCTCCTGACAGATTTCTGAAATTCTTTCTTTCATAAGAGAAAAGCGTTCCATTATCCATGCATCACTCATTTTTCAAATTTCCTTTCTCCACATTTTTATCTAAAATTTCTTCAATATAGGTTTTCATAGTCTGTGAACTTTCTCCCACACGGCTATTTCGTTTTTCCACCTGAGAGCGCTTAATCCCTCTTTCTCTCCAGGATTTCCCATCTGTGGCATGATTCAGCATCAAAGGCTGTACATTGTCGCACACATGGGCAAATTTTGCTTCCGGTGTTTCGTATGCGTCAAACTCTTCCCAGAGTGCGCGGAAATTCTCCCCCTGGTCTTTTGGAAGCATGCCGAAAATCCGGTCTGCCGCTTTTTCTTCCCTTGCCCTCTGTGTCTGCTTCCCTGCCTCATCATAGGCATAGGTATCTCCTGCGTCAATTTCTACCAGATCGTGAATCAGTACCATGGTAATAACCTTTAATAAATCTACCTCTTCATCTGCATGTTCTGCTAAAAGCACTGCCATTAAGGCCAGATGCCAGGAATGCTCTGCATCATTCTCCTTCCGCACACTGTCCGATAAATAGGTCTGGCGGTTAATAAATTTCAGTTTATCCATTTCCAGTAAAAATTCCATTTGTTTTTTCAACCGTTCTTCCATCTGCGTTTCCTCCCCTTTTGTGTTTTATGCCAGTCCTGCCAAAAACAGCCCCAGCCAGATCACCATCAGCACACCATTCCCCGCTGAGCCGATCTTGCAGAAAAGCTGATCCCTGTTTTTCTCAGAAAAGCTTTTCAGTCCCAGAATAAATCCGTATATAGAAAGCCCCATAGCAATGAGCCCCAAAGCTCCCAGATACATTCCGCCTTTCCCGTGAAAAATAAGGGAGGCAACTGCTGCAATGCAAAAAAATCCCAAAGAGATTCCTGCAAACACCGAGGAAATCACTCCTTTTGGGGAATGCTTTTTCTTTGCAAAATCATATTTGTATCGTTTTCCTGCCATTATTTTGCTCTCCTTTTCCAATTTCTATATATCAAATGGCTGACTGCAAACAGGAGATATCCCAATGCAGCCCCCAGAGTATTCATCACTAAATCATCTACATCAAAGCACCCCAGCTTTGTGACAAGCTGAACGGTTTCCACACAAAGGCTCAGGGTAAATCCAGAGAAAGTAATAAAGAAAAAACCTCTTGCATCACGGCTGACAACAGGAAGAATCAAACCAAAGGGAATAAATCCCACCACATTTCCCAGAAGATTTGCTGCTACAGCCAAAGCTCCCAGTTGTTTTCGATAGGTCCAGAATCTCTTAATTTCCTGAAACAGCACAAGATTATAGTGATACTCTCTTTCTGCAAAATCCAGTTGTCCAAATCGCTCTGCAAAAAAGAGAAAGTAAATCAGTGCAAGAATATATATGACAAACAAAACCGCACCTGCGGTTTTAATTCTCTTCTTTATCCTTTTATTCAATTTTTCAACCTCAATCCTAATCTGTAAATAAAGAAAAAAGGGCTGCCGCAGCAGCCGGGAAACACAAAAGTCCTCCGGACTGCTGTTCCCGCGACAATCCCCCTTTCTCACTCATGAAAATTTAAAATGTAATTTCTGATTTTCTTTTCAATAATCTGGCACCGGTTACCAACATTAAAATACCTGCAGTTGCCCCTGTCACCAGCACAACAATCCCGGTTGCAATAGAACCTGCTGCACAGCGGGACATAGTTTTATAAATTTTTTCGTTCATCAGAAACCCTTCCTTCTCAAATTTTATTTCACACCGTACTGTTCATAATATGCATCAATGGCTTCTTTAATTTCGTCATTAATGACAATTTTGCCATTACACTCTTTGTTGTGCAAATGCTCTACCACCTCTTCCATGGTAACAATGGCATTGGTTTCAAATCCATAAGTGTCCTTTACTTCCTCCAGAGCGCTCTTTACGCCGCCTTTTCCTACTTCCATACGGTTTAAGGAAACCATAAGACCTACGATTTCCACATTGGCTGCACCTCTTACCTTTGGTACAGTTTCTTCCATGGATTTTCCGGAAGTTGTAACATCTTCAATCATCACAACTCTGTCCCCATCCTGCAGCTTGCTTCCAAGGAAACTTCCCTTGTCTGCACCATGGTCTTTTTCCTCCTTACGGTCGGAACAGTAACGCACTTCTTTCCCGTACAATTCACTGTAGGCAATGGCTGTTACCACGCTGATAGGGATTCCCTTATAAGCCGGACCAAACAGTACGTCAAAATCATCACCATATTTATCATGAATGGCCTTTGCATAATATTCTCCCAGCTTCTTCAACTGAGAACCTGTGACATAAGCCCCTGCATTCATGAAAAAGGGGGATTTTCTTCCGCTTTTTAAGGTAAATTCTCCAAATTTTAAAACATTACTCTCTACCATAAAGTCAATAAACTCTGCTTTATATGCTTCCATTTTCTGAAACCTCCATTTAACGGGCTTTTCTGCCCTTACTCTGTAATTGAAAGGATTCTTAAATCCTTTTCAATTTTAACATAGGAAAGAAAAATTTTCAATTCAGGAAATTTCATTCCTATTGTCCTTTGCCAAATCGGACTTCACAATCCTTTCTGTAAAAAGCCACGCCATAGCAGTCTATCTTTTCATATCCCTCTGCTTTTAATTCTTCCATATACCGCTTTTCATAAATCTGATTTATGGCTCTTTCTGCCGCCTCTTCTAAATATTCCATGCTTTTCGCCACCTTGATTTCTAATATAAAGGCTCTTCCACGCAAAGAAGGGGTTTTCATCACCAGGTCAGAACGCCCGTTTCCGGCTTCTCGATTGGACTTCACCAGATATTTGGGACTCTGACTTAAAATGCCTGCAAGAAATCCATGATAAAAGTTTTCTGCACTGTCATAAAAGCTAATTACAGACAACAACTGCTCACTTAAAATCTCCTGTACTCTGTCTTCTTTTCCTTCCTCCAATGCCTGATACAAATCCTGAAAATTCTTTTTTCCTATTTCTTCCCGAAACCAACTTAAGATTGTATTTTTATATATCATCTTTACTTCCTGGTTTGGAATGCGAACCTTCAAATAAATCACATGGTCCTGCATATATTCTTCTACTTTTGTCAAATATCCGATAAAATACAGGAAATTCCACAGATTTTCTTCGTTCTCATAGACATCAGAATATGTAATTTCTTCATGTACCGGAATGCTCAGGGTTTCTCCTGCAAGCAAAGCCTCTATCTGCGCCTTTGTTTCCCTGTCTGCCTGCATCACCAGATTCCGAACAATATCATTCGAGCTGGTATTCGCCCAATATGGTTTCGGAAAAGCATGCTCGTCAACAGCCAGGTCATAGAGAAATTTAATCACGCTCCAGGGATTATAAACCTCCGTATTGCCAAACAAATATCCGTCATACCACTGCTTCATGTCTGAAAATCTCTGCTGCACGCCATAATACTCCATGGCATTTCGGACTTCCTTTTCTGTAAAGCCAAAATGCTCACTATATTGCTTATCTAACACGGAAATAATATTCAGATGATTTAAACCTGTAAAAATGCTCTCCTTTGAAATGCGTAAACACCCTGTAATAACCGCAAACTCCAGATTTTCATTTGTTTTTAAAGCAGACTCCAAAATAGAACGGATAAGCCCTGCCATTGGCCCATAAAACCCGGCAAAATAGGCATTTTCCAAAGGCACATCATACTCATCAATAAGCAGAATCACTTTTTTGCCATAACAGGTTTTCAGGCATGCGGATAAAAACCGCAAAGCGTCCAGATAATCCGCTTCTTCTCCCTGTACATCTCTGATTCGCTCAAATCTTCTTTTTTCTGCCAATGTAAGTTCCGACCTTTGCAATATCCGGTCATGCCTCCTGAATTCCTCTGCAACTGCTTTTTTCATCTGCTCAAGGGAAAGCTCATAGCTGGTCTGTTTCATAGATTTCAAGGAAAGACTGATAACCGGATACTGTGCCATATGCCTTGCATACACTTCTCCGGCTTTGGAAATATTCAGATTTGCAAAAATCTCTTTTGTATCCTCAAATCCCATTTCAAAAAAACTCTGCAACATACTGAGATTCAAGGTTTTTCCAAATCTTCTGGGTCTGATAAACAAATTCACCTTGCCCTTCATATCCAAAAGTTCTTTGATAAATCCTGTTTTATCTATATAGTAATAACCATTTTTTATAATTTCTCTGAAATTATCGATTCCAATCGGCAACGGTCTTTTCATTTTCTCCGCCAGACAAAAACTGCCCGGACTTCTCACTTCCTTTCTGTTGTTATCATAACACAAAAAGCAGTTCGGCACTAGCAAAACCAAACTGCTTTTTTAACTTCTCAGTATAATTTTTTATTTCTCATTTTTCCTCATAAATACCATAGAGCAGCAAAGCGTAATCAGATTCAGAATCAATCCCGGCGCCAAAGTAATCTCCGTAACCCCCAAATAAAAAATCCACTGTAAATTTTCCAAAAACGGAAAGAGAAACGGCACGAACGCACACACTAATCCTACGAGAGAAAGTACCGTGCATTTCACATAAGAACGCTTCTGCGCCTTTTTTCCATATTTACATAAAAGACCGGCAGAGATACAGCCAAAAATAAACCCTATGGAAGAAATTAGGTATCCATTCCAACCTGGTTTTCCTGCTATAAAAACAGAGGTCGGACCATCTGCACCCCCGACGATACTGACAGCCTGCTGTTTGAAAAAACGAAACCACATACTTCCCAGTATTCCTGCCAGTACAATCCCTCCTAAGACGCAAACTATTATCACACTCCAGAAATTTTTACGTTTTGAAGGAGATTTCATTTCCTGATTAAACCGCTCTGCCACTTCTTTGGGAGTCCCCATTTCTGAAAGCACCTGGTCTACAGATTTTCCCTCCATGCTCTTCACCTATCTATTTTATATTCCTAGTCATTTAGTATTACTAAGCATTTATAGTATAACTATAGCAGAAAATCTCAAAATACACAAGCCTAAAAAACAGAGCAGAATCCTTCTCTCTTCCGGATTCTGCTCTATCTCTTTTTTATTTCACAATTCCAATCAGTTCCCTGATATCTTCCACCTTATTTTCCTTCATATACTGCTCCAGCCCTTCCACAATCTCTACCGTTGCGTAGGGATTGGTGAAGTTTGCAGTTCCTACAGACACGGCTGTAGCGCCTGCCATAATGAATTCCAGAGCGTCCTCTGCATTCTGGATACCACCCATACCGATAATGGGAATCTGCACTGCCTGAGCAACCTGATAAACCATACGCACAGCAATGGGTTTCACACAGGGGCCGGATACGCCGCCTGTTTTATTTGCCAGCGCAAAGCATCTTCTTTTTACATCAATTTTCATACCTGTCAGGGTATTAATCAGGGAAACCGCATCTGCGCCGCCTGCTTCCGCTGCCCTTGCAATCTCTGCAATATCGGTTACATTTGGGGTCAGCTTCATAATCACCGGCTGCTTTGCGATTTTCTTAATCTGTGCAGTCAGTTCTTCTACATGCTTCGGGTTCTGGCCGAATGCCAGGAAATTGGCATTTACGTTAGGACAGGAAATATTAATTTCCATCATGTCAATGGGTTCCTCCGCCAGACGTTCTACCACTGCCAGATATTCCTCAGGTGCATGTCCGCACACATTGACAATCACCTTTGTATCAAACTGCTGCAAATAAGGGATATCCCTTTCGCAAAACACCTCAACACCGGGATTCTGCAGACCAATAGCATTCATCATACCGCTGTGTATTTCCGCAATACGGGGAGTGGCGTTTCCTGCCCAAGGCACATTTGCAACGCCCTTTGTCACCACAGCGCCCAGTCTGTTCAAATCCACAAATTCACTGTATTCTGCTCCGGATCCAAAGGTTCCGGAGGCTGTCATAACCGGATTTTTCAACTCCACTCCGGCAATTTTCACCTTCATATTCATTACAGTTCCACCTCCGTACTTAAAAATACAGGGCCGTCCTTACATACCCGCTTATTATGCACATGAGAATGGCTGTCCTTTTCCTTAGACTTGCACACACAGGCCAGACATGCGCCAATGCCGCATGCCATTTTTTCTTCCATGGAAAGGTAGCAAAGAATATTCTTTTCTTCTGCATACTTTTTGATTGCTCTCAGCATGGGAGTCGGACCGCAGGCAAAAATCACGTCTGCCTCCAGGTTGTTTTCCCGGATTGCGTCCATAACATTTCCCTTTGTTCCCACACTGCCGTCCTCTGTGGCAACCACCAGCTTTCCGGCTTTTTCCAACTCTTCTTTCAGGAAAATTTCGCTGTTTCTGTAGCCTGCGATTACTGTAATCTCAGCTTCTGCTTCTTTTGCAGTCTGCACCATAGGCGGGATACCAATCCCACCGCCCATGAGAAATATTCTTTTTCCTTTTGCTTCTTCCATAGGGAAGCCATTTCCCAGAGGCCCCATAATATCTACAGTATCTCCTGCCTGCATATGGGAAAATTCATCGGTTCCTTTTCCTGCGATTCTGTATACAATACGAAGTGCGCCTTTTTCTTTATCAATTTCACAGACGCTGATGGGTCTTGGCAAAATTCTGGAATTGTCCTTACAATACACAGAAATAAACTGTCCCGGTCTTGTCTGCTCTGCAATTTCTGCTGCTTCAATCCACATGCTGTAAATCTCTGCGGCTATCTTTTCCTGGCTGATAATTCTGCCTGTCATCTTTACTTTTGCCATGGTTCTGTTTCTCCTTATTTCGCTGCTTCCAAAGCGCCGTTAATGTCAGCCACCATATCTTCCACTGCGGCTCTTGATGCTTCTGCAAAGTTTTCTTCTCCGAATCTCGCATATTTTTCCTGTTTGTAAGCAGCAATGATTCCTCTGGAGGAGTTTACAATCGCACCCAGTCCATCTTCATTAAAGAAGTGTACCAAATCCTTGCCCTGTCCGCCCTGTGCGCCGTATCCCGGCACTAGGATGTAGGCTTTCGGCATAATCTTACGCAGAGTCTTGCCCATTTCCGGATAAGTTGCACCTACCACAGCGCCCACATAGCTGTAGGAATCTCCCATAAAGTCAGACCCCCACTGCGCTACCTTTTCTCCTACCAGTTCATACAGAGGTCTTCCGTCTACCAACTGATCCTGGAAATCTCCACTGGAAGGATTAGAGGTTTTTACCAGAATAAACATACCCTTTTTCTCTTCTTTGCAGACATCAATAAACGGATTAATGCTGTCCGCACCCATATATGGATTTAAGGTTACAAAATCTTCATCAAAAGCCGCAATTTTATTTGCGCCTACCTGCACCTTGCCCACATGTCCTGTAGCATAAGCAGCAGAAGTGGAACCAATATCCCCTCTCTTAATATCTCCAATAACCACCAAGTCCTTTTCTTTGCAGTAGTCCAGAGTTTTCTTAAATGCCTGAAGCCCTGGAATTCCAAACTGTTCGTACATGGCAATCTGCGGTTTTACAGCCGGAATCAAATCATACGTCTTATCTACGATTTCCTTATTAAACTGCCAGATAGCTTCTGCTGCCCCTTCCAGGGTTTCTCCGAATTCATGAAACGCTTTTTCCTGAATATGCTTTGGAATATAGCTTAACATCGGGTCAAGCCCCACTACAATGGGTGCCTTTGTCTTCTGAATTTTTGCGGTCAGTTTATTAATCATGTTCTTTTCCTCCAATGGTTCTTTTCTCTTTTTCTTCTTAATCCTGCTGGTATACAACTTTTCCGTCGCAAATGGTAGCTTTTACCAGACCTTTTACCTTTCTGCCGTCAAAGGGAGTATTTTTTCCTTTTGAAAGAAAACTCATGCTGTCAATCACATACTCAGCTTCCGGGTCAATAATAGTAATGTCTGCCGGACTTCCCACTTCCAGGCGTCCTCTGTCGCTTCCGATAATCCGTGCCGGATTATAGCTCATCTTTTCTGCCATCTGCATAGGGGTAATCACGCCCTTGTCTACCAGTTCTGTAACGGTCAGCGCCACAGCTGTTTCCAGTCCCACAATGCCAAAAGGCGCCTCTGTCATGGTTTTCTGCTTCTCTTCTCTGGTATGGGGTGCATGGTCTGTACTGATAACATCAAAAATATCCTCTTTCAGACCTTTTAAAAGCGCATCCTTATCCTCTTTGGTACGAAGAGGCGGATTCATTTTGTAATTGGTATCCCCCGGAACCATATCGTCTGAAGTGAGGGTAAAATGATGAGGGCAGACTTCGCCTGTTACCGGAAGGTTTTCTTCCTTTGCAAGCTGTATCATACGCACACTGTCCTTGGTAGAGCAGTGACACAAATGCAGTCTTGCGCCGGTTTCCTTTGCCAGTACAATATCTCTTGCCACAATCACGTCTTCTACAGAATTGGTAATCCCCGGCAATCCCAGTTCTCTGGAATGTTCGTCCTCATTGACACAGCCGCCGTTTACCATGTTCTGGTCTTCACAGTGAGCAAACACAGGAATATCATGCTTTGCTGCAATTTCCATGGCTTCTCTGTAAAGCTTCATATTCATAACTGATTTTCCGTCCTCACTGATAGCCGGAATTCCTGCCTGAATCATGCCTTCAATATCTGCCAGTTCTTCACCTTTCTGCTGCTTTGTCACAGCGCCAATCTGCAATACATGTACAGGCGCCAGTTCTCTGGCCTTATTGTGTACATACTCTACTCTGTCTGCACAGTCAATCACCGGTTTTGTATTGGGCATGGCGAGAATTGTGGTAAATCCTCCTCTGGCTGCTGCTCTTGCGCCTGTCAGAACATCTTCCTTGTGTGTCAGCCCCGGATCTCTTAAATGCACATGCAGATCAATGAGTCCCGGCATCACATAACAGCCTTCTGCTGAGATTACTTTGTCCGGTGTTTCCTCCGGGGTAATGGTGCCTCCCTTTTCCTTAATCACACCGTCTTCCATATAAATATCTCCAACCTCATCAGTCTGGTCAGAAGGGTTTAAAATACGTCCTTTTTGAATGAGTATTTTCATAATGAAATATTTCCTTTCTTCTGCGCGGTCTTTTTGTAAAAATCCGCAGAACCCGCTTAATTATATAAATAGTAACATACACATTTTCTTTCGTCAATTACACTTTTCCCTTGACTTTTCCGGTAACAGCGCATATACTTATCATGTCAAAGGTATATTGGATATTAGTATTAAATGGTTTTAGAGAGTATATTATCATTTTTGTACATAATATTTTCTCTAAAACCATTTAACATTTTATCCAAGAATTTTATTTTTTATGGAGGTAACACTATGAACAAAGGAACTGTAAAATGGTTCAACGCTGAAAAAGGATACGGATTCATCACAGGCGAAGACGGACAGGACGTTTTCGTACATTTCTCAGCTATCAACGGAGAAGGATTTAAATCCTTAGAAGAAGGTCAGTCTGTAACTTATGATTTAACAGAAGGCGCTCGCGGAATGCAGGCTGCTAACGTAGAAAAATTATAATTATAAATGACAAAGCCGAAGCTGCCGTTTTCATGACGGCAGCTTCTTTTTTTATTTTCAGATGCAGTACTTTCTTCCAGCTCTTTCCTTACTGAAAATACTTCTGCCTTTTTTCTAATCTTTTCCAAAAATTCATCTCCCAGTTTGCATTTATGAACTGTCAGTTTTTTTATATTACTATTAGTTTCTGTAATGCTATTTTCATGAACACTATACTATTGTCGAAGCATGCGATAAAATAGGAGATTTGTTTATGGATTTTAAAGGAATGGGAGAACAGATAAAGAAAAAACGCCGGGAAAAGAACTGGCGGCAGGAAGACCTTGCCGAACAGACAGACCTGACGTCTACTTATATCAGCCTGATTGAACGGGGTAAGAAATGCCCCACACTGGAAACGTTTATCATTATTGCCAATGCTCTGGACGCATCTGCAGACGAACTGCTTGCCAGCACGCTGAACAACGGCTATGCACTTCGGGTTTCCACCTATATGGACAGGCTGAAAAATCTCAGTGAGGAAAAGCAGAAAACCGTGTGTGAGGTTATGGAGGTATTGCTGAAAGATGAGTAGGGGAGAACGAGGGATTTCCCTGTTTTCTACGGCAAAGGAGTTAAAAGATTGCCGGAAAAAAAGAGGGCGACAACATTTTTTCTGTCACCCTCTTGATTACCTACCAGCAAAGATAAGCATGGCTGTTAATGTCGGTACATGGGGGTGTTCATTTTGCTGTTTGACTGGCTCGGCTGGCTTTGCTATTTAATATTCTTTGTGTTTGAAAATGGAACAAGAAAGAATATAAGATACTCCAAATGTGAATAGGGAAAGAAACAGCATTACAATTAAACTGGCATAATATAACGTATTTGAAACTGCATCATCCCCTGAAATTATATTTACCATAATACTAAGTACCATAATGACAGCAACGGCACCTAAAGCACTCAAAACAGAAATTACTTCTGTCTTTCCTGCTCCCCAAACATAGTATAAAGGATAGGCAAACGCACCTATCAAAATTCCTAAAACACCTCCACCCACAATTAACGCAATTGCACCACGAAACCCATAGTAAAAATATTTGTTTCCATGAATGAAAACAGTTATGGAAAGGAATAACGCAACAAAAACTGTACACTCAGGCTTAGAAGCAAGTGACTAATATACTGGCTTTTCACAATTTCTTTGCGTCTGTTTTCTTATCTGAAACAAGAACATCTATCTGATAATCACGCTTACGATATGCAACATATAGTCCGCAATTTCCTCTAAGTCACTGGTAATATGCGAAGAAAGCAAAATGGAATGATTAGGTTCTCCAACAAAATCAAGACATCTTTTCCTCTTCCCCTTATTCCGCTGTTTCTTCCATTAAGCCATTCAGATAATCTGTAAGGGCTGTCACATCCATTTCTGTGGTTACAACCTCTTTCTCTGCATCAGGGTCTTCTCTTGTTGCCAGACCATACGCAGAATACCCAATCCAGCCAAGAGCTGCCAGACATACAACAGCGATTGCCAGTTTTTCAAAAAACAACGCCCGCTTTTCCTTTTTCCGGATTTTCACACGGTTTGCCTTCTCTTTTTTATATCTGTCTACTTTTTCCTGACTCATGACACAATCTCCTTTTACCCAAAATCTCATCAAATCTGTGTTTTAGTATAGCACATTTTTCTTCTGCTGCAAAGAATTTATTTCTCTCCTTGACCTTTTCCCTGCTTCCCGTGTATACTGATATATAGAAAAGAGCATTTGCGGATTATAGCTTTATAATTCGTCAATGCTTTTTCTTTTCAAAAAGGAGGTCACCATTCATGAAACTCACACACGAAAAATCCTGGTACATGAAAAAATGGAGCATAGACATTCTCATAGACATTATTGGCGGTATTTTTATTGCCGTGGGAACCTATAATTTCGCCGCTGCTGCGGAATTTCCCGTTGTAGGATTAAACGGAATTGCCCTGATTTTTTATCATTTATTCGGGCTTCCTATCGGGCGGGTTGCCCTAATCCTGAATATTCCTATTGCCCTGTTCTGCTTCCGTATTCTGGGACGGAATTTCTTTCTGCGCTCTGTCCGGACAATTTTTATTACTTCTTTTATCATGGACTATGCTGCCCCTCTGTTCCCTGTATATCAAGGGGATCGTATGCTGGCTGCCATCTGTACCGGCGTGTTCTCCGGTCTTGGCTTTGCACTGATTTATATGCGGGACTCTTCCACCGGAGGCGCTGACTTTATTATGCTGAGCTTAAAGGCGAAAAAGCCTCACCTGACTCTTGGGAAAATCGCCTTTGTTATGGATACGGTCATTGTCCTTTTGGGAACCGTGATTGTTTCCAAAGATATGGACAGCCTGATTTACGGTATGATTATCAGCTTCCTGCTTTCTGTGGTAGTGGACAAGGTTATGTATGGTATTGATGCAGGCAAAATGACCCTGATTGTCACGGATTACGCAAAAGAGGTGGCGGAAAGAATCGACCAGGTCAGCGGCAGAGGCAGCACCTTCTTAAAGGCAGAAGGCAGCTTTGCCAGAGATAAAAAGGACGTAGTCATGTGCGCCTGCAACAACAAGCAGATGTATGTAATCCGTACTGCCATTAAAGAAATCGACCCCAATGCTTTTATTATCATTATGGAATCCAATGAAGTGCTGGGAGAAGGCTTCAAAACACACTAGTATGCTGTATCACAGCAGGTCCTTGATTTCAAACAAAAAGGACAGCCCACGAATCCGCATTCTGCAAATTTGGGGTGTGGCTGCCCTTTTCTGTCTTCAAAAACTACTCTGTCAAGCTCTCCTTCCCTATGTATTCTATCCCAACTCTTCCGGATATTCAATTTTCACCAAAGTCAGCCCTCTTGCCGGTGCAGTAGGCCCTGCAGCTTTCCGATCTTTTGCTTCCAGGATTTCCTTTATCTTCTCCGGGGGATATGCACGACTTCCCACTTCCATTAAGGTTCCTGCAAGAATCCTCACCATATTATAAAGAAAACCGTTTCCTCTGACTCGTATGGTGATTTTATCTCCTGACTTTTCAATATTCAGTTCATGAATACACCGCACCGTGGTCTTCACCTGCGCTCCGGCGCCACAAAAGCTTTTAAAATCATGCTCCCCTAAAAGGTAGGTTCCGGCTTCTCTCATCTTTTCCACGTCTAAAGGCACATAGGTAAAATGAGAATAAAACCGCTCCGTAGGAATGGGAAAACGACGGTTTAAAATCTGATATTCATAAATTTTCTCACTTTTTACATACCTGGGGTGAAAATCCTGTGGCACTTCCTTTGACTCCTGGATTCGGATATCCTCTGGCAGCCTCTGGTTTAAGGCAAATGAAAACTTTTCTCCCGGCATACGCACACGGGTGTCAAAAACTGCCACATTCCCCAGGGCATGGACGCCTGCGTCTGTCCTGCTGGCGCCTATGGTTTCGATTTCCTCTCCTGTAAGCTCTGATAAATGGCGGTTTAAGACTTCCTGTACCGTAATGCCGTTTGGCTGTACCTGCCAGCCGCAATAATTGGTTCCGTCATATGCAACGGTCAGTTTTACTCGTTTCATCAGTCTTCCGGTTCTCCTTTTACAGCAATACTCTCAGCAGAATATCTGCTCCCAGATACAGCGCACAGATTACATAAGCCGTATAATCCCTTTTGTGATAAACCAAGGGGTTCATCTGGGTTCGATTGTCGCCTCCGTGGTAGCATCTGGCCTCCATTGCCATTGCCAGATCATCGGCTCTTCGGAAGGCGGAGATAAACAGGGGAACCAAAAGAGGAACCATACTCTTTGCCCTCTGAATGATATTGCCGCTTTCAAAATCTGCACCTCTGGCAATCTGCGCTTTCATAATCTTATCTGTTTCCTCCATGAGAATGGGAATGAAGCGAAGGGCAATGGACATCATCATGGAAATTTCATGCACCGGTACCTTTACTTTCTTCAAAGGCGCCAGGAGTTTCTCCATGCCGTCTGTCAGCTGGTTTGGCGTAGTGGTAAGGGTCATAACCGAAGAACCTATCACCAGATAAATCAGGCGGATACCGATTTTTACTGCCTGTATAATACCCTCTTTTGTAATCTTCAAAAATCCCAGGCTCCAAAGCACTTCCCCCGGAATCAGAAAGAGATTAAACAACACCGTAATCAGGAGAATCACAAACAGGGGCTTCAGCCCTTTTAACATAAACCTGACCGGAACTTTGGAAAATCCGATACAGGCTGCCAGAAAAAGGGTTGCCAGAGCATATCCCCAGAAGGAATCCGCTACAAAGAGGGAAATGAGAAACAAAAAGGTTCCCACGAATTTTACTCTTGGATCCAGACGGTGCAAAATAGAATCAGCAGGATAAAACTGCCCTATGGTAATATCTCTAATCATGTTTCCTTCTCCCCAGTGCCTGTAAAATACTTTTCTTTGCTTCCTCCACCGTAATGGCTGACACATCAGCAGGAAGCCCTGCTTTACAAAGCGCCTGCATAATATATGTGATTTGCGGCGCTGCCAGCCCCATTTCTTCTAACTCCCGGCAGTGGGAAAACACCTCCTGCGGCTTTCCGTCAAAGGCCTTTTCTCCCTTGTTCATAACCAGAAGCCGGTCTACATATCTGGCAATATCCTCCATACTGTGGGACACCAGAATGACCGTAATCTTCCTTTCTGCATGCAGATAAGCAATCTGATCCAGAATTTCGTCCCGTCCTTTTTGGATCCAGCCCTGCTGTAGGCTCATCAAGAATCAGCACCTCCGGTTCCATAGCAAGCACTCCGGCAATGGCGACACGCCTCTTCTGTCCTCCGGATAATTCAAAAGGAGAGCTGTTATAATACTTTTCCTTTAATCCTGTCTGACGAAGCGCCCGCACTGCCCTGTCCTCTGCCTCTTCTTTTGAGCAGCCCTGATTTTTGGGGCCAAAGCACACATCGGAGAGTACATCTGCTTCAAAAAGCTGATGCTCCGGATACTGAAACACCAGTCCTACCTGGCTTCGCAACCGTTTCAGGGAATATCCCTCCTGCCAGATATCCTCGTCTTTATAATATACGGTTCCTGCGGTCGGACGCATCAGACCGTTAAAATGCTGAATCAACGTGGATTTTCCGCTTCCCGTATGTCCGATAACACCCAGAAACTGCCCTGCAGGTATTTCCAGAGAAACGTCCTTTAAAGCATGGGTTTCATACACAGAACCCGGACTATAGGTGTAAGTAACGTGTTCTAATCGCAATGACATAATGCATTCACCAATTCCTTTATTGTAAGTATTCCCTCAGGAAGAGGCAACCCTTCCTGCTTCAGCTCATGTGCCAGAAGCGTTACCTGAGGCACGTCTAAACGGTATTTTTTCAGTTCCTCTACTCTTGAAAAAATCTCCCTTGGCGTCCCCTGCATCACCACATGTCCGTGATCCATGACAAACACCAGGTCTGAATCAATGACCTCCTCCATATAGTGTGTAATCAGCACCACCGTAATACCTTCTTTTTCATTCAGCTCGTGGACAGCCTTGAGAACTTCCCTTCTGCCGTTAGGGTCCAGCATTGCCGTGGGCTCATCAAGCACAATACATTTGGGGTGCATTTGCCATGACTCCGGCAATGGCGACACGCTGCTTCTGCCCTCCGGAAAGCTTATTGGGAGAACGGTGGCGAAAAGCCGTCATACCTACAGCCTCCAGGCTTTTATTCACCCTTTTCCAGATATCCTCTGTAGGTACACCCATATTTTCCGGACCAAAACCCACGTCCTCCTCTACCACAGTCCCGATAATCTGATTATCCGGATTCTGAAAAACCATACCTGCTCTCTGGCGGATTTCCCATAAATGCTCCAGCGCCCGGGTATCCATACCGTCCACCCACAAAGTTCCCTCTGTGGGCAACAAAAGGGCATTGATATGCTTCGCAAGGGTGGATTTTCCGGAACCATTGTGTCCCAAAATAGAAATAAACTGCCCCTCACAGATATCCAGATTCACCTGGTCCACTGCTCTGTGGGTTTCTGAAGGCTGTCCGTTTTCATCATATTTTATATAATCGTATTTTAAATTTCTGGCTTTAATGATTCCCATGGCAGGTACACCTCCATACTTCCATGTCCTCGCTATCTCCGTTTAAGTGGTAATCCATCTTCTGAAAGCCCAGCTTTTCTGCCAACTTCAGAGAAGGCGTATTGGCGCTTTTAATTCTGCAGTACAGATAAACAGCGCCTCTTTTTTCAGCTTCTTCTATAATCGCCTTACATGCCTCATAAGCAAAGCCCCTTCTACGGAATTTTTCATCAATTACATACCCCAGCTCCACCACGGTATTTTTTTCATTCCAGAGTTTGGGCTCCACACCTGCCCGGCCTATAATCTCCCCGGAATCCTTTTTCAAAATACACCAGTATCCCATGTCGCAAAGCTCATACATATAACGCCTGTACATTTTAAAATCTTCCAGTTCTTCCTTTAAGGGCTTTGCCACACCCTCGCAGGCATCTGCAGAGGTTTCCTGGGCGCAGATTTCCATTAATCTGGGAATATCTTCTTTCTCCATTTCCCGAATGAGAAGACGCCTGGTTTCGCACACCACTGCCGGCAAATGATGATAATGGCAGTAAGTCTTTTCCACAAAGGCTGCGTCCACTTCCTCAAATCCCTCTACCACAGTAAAAGCAGTACTCAAATCCTGCTTTCCGGAATCCGGATTAAAATATGCCATACAGACCATACCTGCTGCCTTTGCAGCCCTGCACCCGTTTTCAGAATCCTCAATCACCAGACATTCCTCAGCAGACAGCCCCAGGCTTTCTGCTGCTTTCAGAAAAACGTCCGGCGCAGGCTTTGGATTTTGCACCTGTTCTCCGCTGACCAGCTTTTGAAAATACCGGTCAATGTTCCAGTGTTCTGTTACCTTTTCGATGTAGGATAACGGAGAGGAGGAGGCAACTGCCATGGCATATCCTGCCTGCTGCAGCCTGTCCAGCAATTCCTTTACCCAGGGAATCAGCGGCGGATATCCGTTTTCTTCCATCAGCCTTGCCTTCACGCTCTTCATTTCCGCTATCAAAGCGATATCCTGCAAATCCACTCCATAGTGTTCATGCAAAAGCTTCATAAGAAAATCTATGGTTGAACCGATACAAGGCTTATAAACCTCATAATCTATGTGGATTCCCCTTGCCTTTAAGGTTTCCCTCCACACCTGGAAATGGAAGGGTTCGCTGTTAATCAGCACCCCGTCCATATCAAAAATTATTCCTTTGAGCATGGCTTTTCCTTTTCTCCCTCTGACCGGTCCTCCTTGGGACCAAATAAAAGCTCCTCTGCCAATGCCCAGATTTCCTCTCTCCCCTGCTTTGTCTGGGCAGAGAAAGGAATCACCTTTGTGCCGGGAAGCAATTTCAAACCTTCCTTAACAGCCTTTACATGCTTTGGTATCTGGCTTCGTTTCAGCTTGTCTGCCTTGGTTGCAATGATAATGGGCTTGTAACCATTGTGTACAATCCAGTCATACATAATTTTGTCATTTGCAGAAGGGTCGTGGCGGATATCAATGAGCAGAAACACAGCCTTTAGCTGCTTGGACTCATGGAGATACCGCTCAATCAGCTTTCCCCACTGTTCCTTTACAGACTGGGATACCTTTGCATACCCGTATCCCGGTAAATCCACAAGAAACATTTCATGATTAATATTATAAAAATTAATGGTCTGGGTTTTTCCCGGAGAAGAGCTGGTTCTTGCCAGGGCTTTCCGGTTCATCAGTGCATTGATCAGTGATGATTTTCCCACATTGGATTTTCCCGCAAATGCGATTTCCGGAACCTCATTTTGGGGAAGTTTACTGGTAATGCCACAGACAATATCCAGCGCTACATGTTTAATAACCATGTGTTTTCCTCCAAATTTTCTATTTATGCCAGAGCATGTTTCAGAACTTCTTTCATGGTCTTTACAGGCACAATTTTCATGCCTCCTGTAATTTCCTCGTCCAGTTCTTCCACATCTGCCTGGTTTTCAAAGGGAATCAATACCTTTTTCATACCTGCGTTTTTGGCTGCCAGGAGCTTTTCTTTCAATCCTCCGATAGGAAGCACCCTGCCTCTCAGGGTAATCTCTCCTGTCATTGCCACATTTGCTTTTACCGGGGTATTGGTAATCGCAGACAGCATGGCAGTCGCCATGGTAATACCGGCAGACGGTCCGTCCTTTGGCACTGCCCCTTCCGGTATATGAATATGTAAATCATGCTTCTGGAAAAACTCCGGCTTAATGCCGTATTCTCCTGCCACGGAGCGAATATAACTGATACCTGTCTGGGCAGATTCCTTCATCACATCACCCAGTTGTCCGGTAAGCAAAAATTCCCCTTTTCCGGGCATGAGATTTACCTCTATCTGCAAGGTATCGCCGCCCACACTGGTCCATGCCAGCCCCCGGACAATGCCTACCTCATCGGTCTTATTTTTCATCTGATAGGTGTATCTGGCTCTTCCCAGAAAACTCTCCAGATTTTCCTTGTCCACACAAACAGTTTCTTCCTTATCCTCCAGAATTCTTCTGGCCGTCTTTCTGCAGATTTCTCCCAGCTTTCTCTCCAGACCACGCACACCGGCTTCCTTTGTATAGCCAGCAATGATTTCTTTTAATGCTTCATCAGAAATCGTAAGCTGGCCTTCCTTTATGCCATGAGCCTTCATCTGCTTTGGAATCAGGTGTTCTTTTGCAATATGCTCTTTTTCATTCTGGGTATAGCTGCTGATCTCAATAATTTCCATACGGTCCAAAAGAGGACGTGGAATGGTCTGCAAATCGTTTGCTGTGGCAATAAACAAAACTTCCGACAAATCCAGTGGAATCTCCACATAATGATCCCTGAATTTTTTGTTCTGCTCGCTGTCCAGAACTTCCAAAAGAGCGGAAGAAGTATCGCCCTTATAATCACTGCTCACCTTGTCGATTTCGTCCAGCAGCATCAGGGGATTTTTGACTCCTGCCTGTATGAGGCCATTGGCAATCCTGCCCGGCATGGCGCCGATATAGGTTCTTCTGTGACCGCGGATTTCTGCCTCGTCCCGGACGCCGCCAAGGGACATACGGACATATTCCTTATCCAACGCCCTTGCCACAGAACGGGCAATGGAAGTCTTTCCGGTTCCCGGCGGTCCTGCCAGACAGAGAATGGGGCTTTCTCCCTTCTTTGTCAGCGTCCGCACTGCCAGAAATTCCATAATACGCTCTTTGACCTTTTCCAGTCCATAATGGTCCTCTTCCAGAATCTTTTGCGCCTTTTTCAGGTTTCGGTTATCTCTGGATACCTTGTCCCAGGGCAGGGAAAGAAGAGTTTCAATATAACTTCTGATGACCCCTGCCTCTGCCTGCATGCCTGCCGCATTTTTAAACCGTTCGATTTCCCGGTTGATTTTTTCTTTGACTTCTTTGGACGCCTTTAATTTTGCCACCTGCTCTTTAAACTGGTCTGCTTCTGATAAGGTGTCCTGATCTCCCAGTTCCTCCCGGATAACCTTTAACTGCTCTCTTAAAATATAATCTCTCTGGTTTTTGTCCACCCGTTCCTTGACCTTGGAATTTAAATCCATGCGAATCTGCATGATTTCGATTTCATTGCAGAGAATACTACCCAGCACCTCATAACGCTCTTCCAGGCTTACAGCCTCCAGGATTCTCTGTTTATCCTCATATTTCATAGGAAGATTTATGGCAATCTGATCAATAACCTTCTGCACCTCTTCGAGTTCCAGAATCTGTCCTGCCAAATCCTTGCTAAGCTTTGGATTTTCATTACAATAGCGGACAAAAAGCTCTTTGATACCCCGCAGCATGGCTTCCTTTACATTGCCCTCTGGCTCTTCTTCCTCTTCCTCAAAAAGAGCAACTTCAGCTTCCAGATACAGAGAATTCTCATCAAATCTTAAAAGTTCTCCTCTTTTCTCTCCTTCCACCAGCACCTGAATCAGATTCTTTTTGGTTTTTACAAGCTGCTTGATTTCTGCTATGGTACCAATTCTATATAAATCTTCCTGTGCCGGCTCTTCTGTTTCCGGGTCCTTCTGGGTAATAAGAAAAACCTTCTGGTCCTGCACCATTGCCTTTTCAATGGCTTTTATGGATTTTTCCCGGCTTACATCAAAATGCACAATCATATCGGGAAGAATAGTAGTACCTCTAAGGGCGATTGCCGGTAAATGCTGTATGATGTCGCTCATGCTCGCACCTCCTTACTTCTGTACGGTTTCTCTATGCAATTTCCGGTGATTCTTTTTTCTTGCGGCTGCCGCTCTTGCCTCTTCTGGCCGCTGCAGGCAATTCTCTGTGTTCAAGCTTTGCTTCTCCTGTACCTTCCACCAGTTCCTTTGTAATGGTACAGCCCACAATGCTCTCATCAGAAGGCGCCTTGTACATTAAATCCATCATGGAATTTTCCATAATGGCGCGCAGACCTCTGGCGCCTGTCTTTCTTTCCATGGATTTATCTGCAATGGCTTCCAGAGCTTCCTCTTCAAAATCCAGCTGAATGCCGTCCAGGTTAAACAGGGTCTGATATTGACGTACCAGAGAGTTTTTCGGCTCTATGAGAATCTTCATCAGCGCTTCCTTATCCAATGCATCTAAAGATACCACAACCGGCACACGTCCCACAAACTCCGGAATCAATCCGAATTTTACCAAATCCTGAGGCATCACCTCTTTTAACAGTTCCCCTACATTGTGCTTGCCCGGTGTTTTAATCTCTGCATTAAAGCCAATGGATTTTGTATCCTTTCTGGTTTCAATAATTTTATCCAGACCTTCAAAAGCGCCGCCGCAGATAAAGAGAATATTGCTGGTATCAATCTGAATAAACTCCTGCTGTGGATGTTTTCTGCCTCCCTGAGGAGGTACGCTTGCCACAGTACCCTCTACAATTTTCAAAAGCGCCTGCTGTACCCCTTCTCCGGATACATCTCTGGTAATTGATGCATTTTCGGATTTTCTGGTGATTTTATCAATTTCATCCACATAAATAATGCCGTACTGCGCCCGCTCAATATCATAATCTGCTGCCTGAATGATTTTCAGCAGAATATTTTCCACATCCTCGCCTACATATCCGGCTTCTGTCAGTGTGGTAGCGTCCGCAATGGCAAAAGGAACATTCAAAAGTCTTGCCAGCGTCTGCGCCAGCAGAGTTTTACCGGAGCCTGTAGGACCCAGCATGAGAATATTGCTTTTCTGCAACTCCACATCTGTACCGCCGCCTGCCAGCACTCTTTTGTAGTGATTATAAACTGCTACAGAAAGCACCTTTTTTGCTTCGTCCTGACCAATGACATATTCGTCCAAAAATGCTTTGATTTCCTGAGGCTTCAACAGATTAATCTCTCCATCCGCCACATCTGCATACTCTCTGTTCATCTCCTCTTCGATGATTTCTGAACAGATTGCAACGCAGGAATCACAGATATAATTGTTGTTTGGACCTGCAATCAGTTTATTTACCTGGTCTTCTGTCTTTCCGCAAAAGGAACATCTGATTCTTGTATCATTTCCTTTCATTGCCATATTTTTTTCCTTTCTGTTTCTGTCTTTCTTCTTTTAAAGCCGAAAGACTCCCGCAAAATTCTGCAGGAGTCTTTTCTTCTGTCGTTATCTATGTTCGATTACAGAGTCAATTAATCCATATGCCATTGCCTCCTGGGCTGTCATATAATTATCCCTTTCTGTATCTCTGGCAATCGTTTCCAGGGTCTGACCTGTGTTCTGCGCCAGAATTGTATTTAATCTGGTTCTGGTTTTCAGAATCTGCTGCGCCACAATGTCGATTTCAGTTGCCTGACCCTTTGCACCGCCGGAAGGCTGGTGGATCATAATCTCTGCATTGGGTAGAGCCATTCTCTTGCCCTTTGCACCGCCTGCAAGAAGGAATGCCCCCATGCTGGCAGCAAGGCCCATACAGATGGTAGATACATCACATTTGATGTACTGCATGGTGTCATAAATCACCATACCTGCTGTAACGGAACCGCCCGGGCTGTTGATATACAAATGAATATCCTTTCCCGGATCTTCTGATTCCAGGAAAAGAAGCTGTGCTGCAATCAGGTTAGCTGACACATCCGTCACTTCTTCTCCAAGGAAAATAATTCTGTCTTTTAACAATCTGGAATAGATGTCGTAGTTTCTTTCACCGCGGCTTGTCTGTTCAATGACGTAAGGTACTAAACTCATGAAACTCCTCCTATTCTGTCAAACACAGCATTTCTTATTCTGCTGCTTCTTCTTTCTTTTCTACAACCTTAGCTGATTCTGCAACTAAAGTAACCGCTTCCTGAACAGCCATATCTTTCTTAATCTGTTCTTTCTCGTAGTCACCCATGATTTCTTTTAATTTTTCTACTTCCATTTTGTACATTTCAGCCATGGATTTTAATTCTTCTTCAAATTTCTCATCGGAAATCTGAATGTTTTCTACTTCTGCAATTTTTTCTAATACCAGACGGCTCTGGATTCTCTTTAATGCCTGAGGACGCATCTGTTCCTGGATTTTCGCATTGTCCAGTCCTGTAAACTGATAGTACTGGTCAATAGATAAGCCCTGTGCCTGCATTCTTCTGATGAAATCCTGCATTAACTGCTGAATCTGGTTCTGAATCATTGCTTCCGGGATATCCATCTGTGCATTTTCGATAACAGCATCTACTGCTTTGTCTTCTGTTTCGCGTTTTGCAACAGCTTCTTTGCGTTCTTTTAAGTTTTTCGCAATATCTGCCTTGTATTCTTCTAATGTATCGAATTCAGAAACGTCTTTTGCAAATTCATCATCTAATTCTGGAAGTTCTTTTACTTTAATAGCTTTTACTGTGCATTTGAATACAGCCGGTTTGCCAGCTAAATCATTTGCATGGTAGTTTTCAGGGAAAGTAACGTTTACTTCTTTTTCTACATTTAATTCAGCGCCTACTAACTGATCTTCAAATCCCGGAATGAAAGAGTTTGAACCAATAGTCAGAGGATAGTCTGTACCCTTTCCGCCTTCAAAAGCAACACCGTCAACAAAGCCTTCAAAATCCAGAGTTACCATATCGCCCTGTGCAACAGCTCTGTCATCTACATCAATAGTTCTGGAGTTGTTTTCCTGTTCTTTTTTCAGTTCACCGGCGATTTCTTCTTCTGTTACTTCTACAGGAGAAACTTCTACTTCCAGTCCTTTGTATTCCCCTAAGGTTACTTCCGGTTTTACCGCTACTTCTGCTGTGAAGATAAATGATTTTCCTTTTTCAATCTGTACAACGTCGATTTCCGGCTGAGAAACGATTTCCAAACCGCTTTCATCTGCTGCCTTCGGATATTCGGCCTGAATCAGAGCGTTTGCTGCATCTTCAAAGAAGATACCTGCGCCGTACATTTTTTCAATCATCACGCGAGGAGCTTTTCCTTTACGGAAGCCCGGGATTGTGATTTTGTTTCTGTTTTTCATGTATGCAGCCTGTACTGCTTTTTCAAAATCTTCTGCGGCAACTTCAATTGTCAGTTTTGCCATGTTTTTTTCTAAGTTTTCTACCTGTACACTCATTGTTATGAATTCCTCCTTGAATTTCTATATGCATCTGTCCTGCCAAAAAGGCAGAAAACAGCGCTTTTTTCATACTTACAGTCATTAACACAGTATAGCACAAGGGTTTGGAAAACGCCAGTATTTTTTTTCGTATAACCGGATTTCTGCCGGGTTTTCACGAAATTTTTATAAATTTGCTCTGAAAACAATGGATTTTTGAATTTCACAGGCTTTTTCCCGGCCAAAAAGCTGGGAAATCAGCTCCAAAGCAAAGGGAATCGCAGTTCCAAGTCCCCTGCTTGTGGTAAGATTGCCGTCTGCCACCACTTCTATGTGTTCCACTTGTGCGCCTGTCAGTCTGTCTTCAAATCCCGGATAGCAAACTGCCTTTTTGCCCTTTAAAAGCCCCAGATCTCCTAAAACACTGGGTGCTGCACAAATGGCCGCCACCTTTTTCCCTTCCCCGGCGAACTCTTTTATCAGGCTGCATAATCCTTCATGCTCTCCCAGGTGAAGGGTTCCCGGCATACCTCCCGGAAGCACCAGCATATCCACCTCTTTATAATCCACCTCTTCAAACAGCGCATCTGCCTGAAGCATAATATTATGAGAGCCAATGACTGTTTTTGTATCGCTTACGGAAACCATAATAACCTGAATACCAGCTCTTCTTAAAAGGTCTACTACGGTCAGACCTTCAATTTCCTCAAATCCATCTGCTGTAAATACACATACCTTTTTCATAAACATGTCCTCTTTTCTTTTTCTGGTAGTGTCAAAAACTACCCATTTTTTATTGTTTAAATCTATTAAAAAACCTTGATTTTTAGGGAAATCTGCAATAAAAAGAGCATTGACCTCCCTTTTTTGGTATAATGTCAATCGCCAAACCAACATCCCCCGAAAGGAGCCAATGCTCATGGACATTATACAATACTTACTTTCTTTTATTCAATACCAACACCAACAAATCTGCTGGCTTTTAAATTTTATCTGCAGATATATCCCTCTTAAACAGTGGGCTTTCGATGATTCTCATTCTCCCAAATATCAAAAATTCAAAGTTGATGAACTTCCGGTCATTAAAACCTTTGTCAAACAGGACTGGCAATTCCTTCTAGAATACTATACATGGAAGTATCACAAATCACTCAAACCAGTGCAACGACGCAATGGAAAATCCATTCCTGAAGATACCATCTGCCCCTTATGCGGTGCTCCACACCATTTCATCTATGACAACAATGGTGGAAACGGACAATACCAGTGTAAAGTTTGTGGTCAGACTTTCATCTCAGGTGAAGTAGCTTCTGCACCTGTTCGTTTCATCTGCCCTCACTGTGGTAAGACCCTTGTAGCTAAAAAAGATCGCAAGTTCTTTCGTATACATAAATGTGTAAATCCGAAATGTCCTTATTATCTGCACAATCTCAAAAAAGTTGAGAAGAAGGATCTAAAAGAGGACTATGGCAAAAATAAATATAAACTCCATTACATCTACCGTGAATTCACTGTAGATTTCTTTACCATGGATTTAAATTCACTACCTAAGAATGCTTCATCCTTAAAATTTTCCAAACACAACGCACACGTCATGTCTCTTTGCCTGACCCTACATATCAACCTTGGATTATCTCTAAGAAAAACATCCCAAGCACTAAAAGACCTTTACAACATCAGCATCTCCCATCAGCAGATTGCTAACTATTGCAAAACTGCGGCTGTTTGCATTAAGCCCTTTGTTGATCATTATGACTATAAAACAGGAGATGTTTTTACCGCTGATGAAACCTATATCAAAGTAAGAGGAATCAAAGCTTATATCTGGTTTATCATGGATGCTGCAAGTCGTTCTATCATCGGATACCAGGTCTCAGACAACCGAAGTGTCGGTCCCTGTATCCTTGCAATGAGAATGGCTTTTCGACATCTCACAGAACTACCGAAAAAATTTAAATTCATTGCAGATGGATATAGTGCATATCCACTAGCTGCCATGGAGTTTGCTAAAAAATTTAAAGATGATTTTAAATTTACCATCACACAGGTTATCGGTTTAACCAATGATGACGAAGTTTCAAAAGAATTTCGTCCTTATAAACAGATGATCGAACGTCTCAATCGCACCTACAAAGTTTCCTACCGAACTACCAATGGTTTTGATAATTATGAAGGTGCCAATTACGATTTAGCCTTATGGGTTGCTTACTATAATTTTCTGCGCCCACACAAGCACAATCATTATCAGGTACTCAACAAAGCTGATATGCTAAATGGCGCTGATAATATGCCAGGTAAATGGCAACTGCTCATTTTTCTTAGGACAACAGACCATCTTAAACCTTCAAACTGAAAGTTCTAATTGTTCTTAGATTCCGAGCCTGAGGTAATATATCCAGCCATCGAAAGCAACGCTTTCGGCTTGCCCTTGATGGCACGCAAAAGAACTGCTACACTGCTGTATTCGACGGAAGAAGTTCTAACTGTTCTTGAGTTCTTCGCCGTCGGTGATTTATCTACAGCAGTTCTTTTGCGTGCTGTCAAGGGTGGCGTAAACTTACCTCAAACTAACATATCTGCAATTTTCAAGGTTCATCTGAGCCTTTTTCTTATCGCTCAGTTTTTCATAACTCAGTTGACACTACCCTTTTTCTTATTTCCAGTCCGATCCTACACAGGCATACGCTGCCGCATATTTTCCCCAAACACAAATTCTTTCTTTTGTAAAAGGCTGAGAAAACTCTGCCTCTGCGGCATAGAGCGCCAACCCCTCAAACAGGGGATTTTTGTCCGTCCCCGTAAAGCACATCTCCCAAAAGAGGATAGCCAAGCCATGCCATATGCACCCGTATCTGATGGGTTCTTCCTGTGGAAATCCGGCATTTCACGAAAGTATAGCTTTTTCTTTTTTCCAGCACCTCATACTGGGTACAGGAAGATTTTCCGCCCTCCTGCACCTGCATTTTCAATTTTTCTCCGGGTATGGGAGCAATGGGACAGGTAATCTTTCCTTCTTTCTCCTTCATTTCTCCCTTTACAAGGGCAAAATACACCTTCTGAAATTCCCCGGTTTGCTTTTGTGCGGAAAGCCTGGCGGCTGCAATTCGGCTTTTGGCATACACCATAACCCCGGAGGTATCCTTATCCAGCCTTCCCACTGCCCGCACAACTCCATCCTCTCCCTGTTCCTTCAGATACGCGGCTGCCCGGTTTCCCAGAGAATCTTCAAAATGTCCCCGTCCGGGGTGACAGGGCGTTCCTCCCTGCTTTTCCAGAACCAGCAAATCCCTGTCCTCATACAGAATCTGAAGCTCTCCCTCACAGGCCATTACCCGGCTTTTTTCCTTATTCTGCTCCTCTGTGCATACCCTTAACACCTGTCCCGCTAAGGGCCGGTAAGTGATGCGCTGTTTTTCTCCATTCACCCGAATTCCCTGTGGCTGAAATTTCGCCCGGCTGATTTCCTTTTTGGTAAGTCCCAGATTTTCCCTCAGGATTTTTTCCAGCGTTTTTCCCTCCAGGTTCTTATCGATCTTTACTTCCAATTCTCTCATCTTAATAACAAAGCACTTCGCTGCCGTCCTCTGTTACCAGCACCATAATCTCCCACTGAGCAGAGGGCAGACCGTCCTCTGTGTATACGGTCCAGTCATCTTCCTCATCTGTGTAGATTTCATAGCTTCCCATATTAATCATTGGCTCAATGGTAAAAATCATACCCGGCACCAGAAGCATACCGGTCCCTGCTCTCTGGATATACCCTACCCAGGGATCCTCATGGAACTCCAGCCCAACGCCATGTCCGCCGATTTCCCTCACCACAGAATAACCGTTTGCGTGAGCATGCTCATACACAGCCTGGCTCATATCCCCCAGATATCCCCAGGGTTTTACCTGTGCCAGTCCCTTTTCCACACATTCCTTTGCCACTTCCACCAGCCGTTTCTTTTCTCTGCTTACCTCTCCAATACAGAACATACGGGAGGAATCTGAATAATAACCATCTAAAATTGTGGATACGTCAACATTGATAATATCCCCGTCCTTTAACACAATTTCTTCGGAAGGTATCCCATGACAAACCTGCTCATTTATGGAAGTACACACGCTTTTAGGAAACCCCCCGTAGTTTAAAGGCGCTGCCACTGCCCCGGCTTTTTTCGTAAGGTCTGCTACCCACCAGTCAATCTCCTGGGTACTGATTCCGGCTTTTATATGCTCTCCTATATAATCCAGAATGGAAATATTTATTTTTGCACTTTCTCTGATTTTCTCAATCTGTGCCGGAGTCTTCAAAATTTCATGAGAGGGAACCAGTATACCCTGTGACTCATACAGCTTCAGCCTTTCATCAAACGCATAATGACACTTCTTGTATTTTTTTCCACTGCCGCACCAGCAGGGGTCATTTCTCTGTAACTCATTCATCTGTCTGCACCTCTCCCTTTCTTTGATATGCAATTCTTGGAGAACCGTCTTCTACATAAATGATTCCGCATTTTTCAAATCCGTTTTTTTCAAATACCCTCTGCATTACAAAATTATCTGTATGAGTATCTCCCCTTACATTGCCGCACTGTGAAAAGCACCAGTCCAGACAAAAGGAAGCCACGCCTTTCCTTTTTCCGGAAGACGCCATGCGGTGCATCACTCCATAAGGATTTTCATTTTTCCAGCTTCCCTGCTCAATAATCTCATAGCAGGGATCCGGATTTTCGGAAAACATAAAAACACCCAAAAGTTCCTGCCCTTCCCGGCATACATATAGCTCTTCCCTGTCCAAATCCTGTTTCACCAGCGCTTCTGAGGGGTATCCTTCTTTCCATTGCCTTGGATTTCCATTCTCGCACATAAACTTTCTGGCTCTGCCGTAAATTTCCATAATCTCCCGGAAATCTTCTGTTTCTGCTTTTGTAATTTTCATAATTCTTCACCATTTCCTTTTCTTCTCTGCATTATAGCACTGTTTTTCCGTTTTTTCCACTTTTAAATTGTCTTAATTTTCTGAATTTTATATATTTTTCTCATTTATAACTGTCTTAAAAATATTTTTTTACTTTTTTTCAAATTTTATATTGACAAATCCTATTTTCACTGCTATAATTCAATTATCAAATAAATCAAAAGAACTTATAAAAAGAAAGGATTGATTCCACCAAAAGCTTAAACCTTTACTCATAATACAAAAGAAAGGAAGGTACAGACCACCAGAAACGTAAACAACTACCAAAATCAAAAATTGCGAGGTACATTCCAATGGATACGGAAATACATTAAAAAGGCATCATTCTAAAAAATAAATTCAGAATGATGCCTTTTGTATACACTTCTTTTTTTCTTTTCTATTCTCCACCTAACTTGCTTGCTGTAAACCAGCCCAATACAAAGGTAAGAACTCCGATTCCCACGGTCAAAACGGAAATTCCGCTCCAGTCTGTCTTCATTAAAATTGCGATAGGGGAAGCCAGAATCAATCCGATAATTCCATAGTATGCATGAATCTCTGCCTTTGAAAAAATAAATTCAATGAGCTTTGCGATTAAAAAGATACCGATTACCACACCGATACCAAACGGCGCCAGGATACCAACGCCTGTTGCAAGTCCGCCCATGTCAAACTTTACCAACGCATCAACAAAATCATTGATTGCCTTTAAGATGGTATCATAATATCCAAGCAGCATCAGCATCATGGAACCGCTGACTCCCGGCACAACCATAGTAGCCGCGGCAATAATTCCAACGCTAAACAGCTTTATCACATTCACAAGACCAAAGCTGACGTCTGCACTGTTTCCACCTGTTTCTCCCAAAAGCGCCATTAAAAATAACCACACCGAAGAAAATCAAAAAGGGAATCAGTTTCCCTACGGTTACCTTATGCCCTTTTACTTTTTTAAAGATAAAGGGAAGACTTCCCGCAATCAGCCCGCAAAAGGCAAAATTCGTAGGAATGGGATACACTGCCAGCAAAAACTCAAACAGTCTTGATAAAGCAACAATGGCAATTCCCGCTCCGGCGAAAATCGGAATCAACAGTTTCATGCTTTCTTTAAACTCACTCTTTAAATGTGTAATGGCATGAATCAGCCTGTCGTATAAACCCATAGCAACCATCATGGTTCCGCCGCTGACTCCGGGAATAATATTTGCAATTCCCACTACCATACCCTGCAGTATTTGTTTAATCATTTTTCTACCTTTCTTCCTGTATTTCTTCTGGTTTCTGTTAAAACAACAGTTTTAACCACTCTCAGAAATCTATCACACTTTCAGACAAGGTGCAAGTATTTTTGGGAATTTCTTTTTCATTTAAAGGGTTCTCTCGTCTCCCCAGAAGAACAGCGCCACGGTTCCCGGTCCTGTATGGGAACCTATGACTGTTCCTATACTGTTTATCCTTACCTTTCCGTCCAGCTTCGGGAATTTTTTCTTCTATTAAATCCGCTACCTTGCGGGCGTCTTCCTCGCAGGCAGAACAGGACATAAAGCATTTTCCGCTGTAATCCGTGCCTCCCTGTGCATGCTCTTCCATGCGTTTTACCATTTCCCGGATAACCTGTTTCTTTCCCCTGTATTTATTTCTGGGAATCAGCTTCCCTTCAGAGTTTACATTCATCAGAGGGCAGATATTTAACGCCTGTCCCACAAAACCGGATACCTTTGAAATCCTTCCGCCCCGGATAAAGCTGGTTAAATCCGTAGAGAAAAACCAGTGGTGCAGCCTGGTTCTGTTTGCTTCCAGCCACGCTGCATTCTCTTCCAGACTAAGTCCTTCCTGCTGCCTGGTAAGCGCCATATCCACCAGCATACCAAATCCGGAAGAAGCTGCCAGAGAATCCACAATGATAACTTTTCTTTCAGGATACGCTTCCTCTAACTGTGCTTTTGCAATATTAGCAGAATTAATACTGCCGGAAATACCGCTGGACAGCGTAAGATGCAGAATATCCTTTCCCTCTTTTAAAACAGGCTCAAAAAGCTCCATATACTGCTGTGTATTCACCTGTGCAGTAGTTGGCTCCGCACCCTCTGCAATCTTTTTGTAAAATTCTTCAAAAGGCATGGATTTCCCCAAGTCATCTGGATACTGTACGCCGTCCATTAAAAAATTAAAACATACAAAAGGGATCTTTTTCTCTTCAAAATACTGTGCCGGCATATCTGCTGTGGAACAGCAGGTAATCTGATACTCGCTCATTGGATGTCCTCCTCTTTCATTCTCGTCTGTCTACTTAAATGTGACTTTGTCCCTGTAATTCAGGGCAATGTAGGTCTTTCCCCTGTTTATTTTGATTTCCTTACCGGACTTATCATAAAAAGCCAGATAAGAGGTTTCATCATTTGGTGATTTTGCCCAGTGGATTTCCTGTACGCCTCCATTGGAGATATAATATCCCCTGGAATTTTCAGAACCGTCCCAGTCCAGTTTTTTATGTCCGACTTCATCGCGGACAGAGATATCTGTTTCCAGCACAAACACATTGGTAAATGTCAACTGTTCCCCTGTCTTTCCATCTGTCTGTGGAGTATTGTTTATCTGCTTTGCATACACCATTTTCTCTGTATCATAGGTGAACTGGGAAGACTGTGCGCCAAACTGAATATCTACGCTTGTGCAGTCTTTTCCTTCCGGCTTTACCTGTTCATCCATACCATAAAACTGAAACGCGGTTCCCTTTTTGTCCTCTTTTAAATCTGTACGTATCTGATTTGCCTCCAGATAAGCGGGCAGCATGGTTCCGTCAAAATATCCGGTATGTTCTAAGGAGTATCCCTGATTTAACTTATCCTGATCCCTTCCGAACATGCCTCCGGTATTGGTAATTCCCTCAATCTGATCCATGTTCAGAGCTTGCAGATACTCGGCTATGGTATCATCTATTCCCCAGTTTACATAGAAAGCATCAAAGCCCTGGGACAGCGCCGGGAAATAATAGCGGCAGCTTCGGATAGGACAAACCTTTGGCACCTTTGTGTAATCCCCATACATAGCCATAAATCTGGTAGCATCTCCTTCTACGGGAATCTCAAAAATCACATCAGCCTGCCCCACACCGTACTGCGGCATAGCTTTTTGCACATTATTTACCATAACTGCCACCGGTCGCTTGCCAATGGCTCCTTCAGACAAATCTCCCAGCCCGGTAAGGAGATTCTGATTTGCCGGAACTTCCTCCTGCTTCACTGCTTCCCCCTCGACAGGCTGTGATTCTTTATCCTGCACCTCTTCCTGAACCGTACTTTTGAGTTCTTCCTTAGATGCTTCTTCCTTTTTCCCACACCCTGCTGTTCCCAAAAGCACCAGTGCGGAAGCAATCAGAAGTATTTTTCTGTATTTCATAAATCATTCCCCTCCTTACTTAAGCTTCAGCAATAACCTCCACCTCACACAGCACATTCTTTGGAAGTGTTTTCACTGCCACGCAGGAACGTGCCGGTTTTCCTGTAAAATACTTTCCGTAAACCTCATTAAAGGCAGCAAAATCTCCCATATCTGCCAGAAAACAGGTTGTTTTCACTGCTTTTTCATAGCTGCTTCCCGCTGCCTTTAAAACCTCGCCCAGGTTTTTCATTACCTGCTCTGCCTGTTCTGCTATAGTTTCCCCCACAATTTCTCCTGTCCGGGGATTTAAGGGAATCTGTCCGGAGGTAAAAATCATACTGCTTACGGTCATTGCCTGTGAGTACGGACCGATTGCCGCCGGTGCTTTTTCTGTACTGATTACTTTCATTTTTTATATCCTCGCTTCCTGGTTTCTATTTTTTCTCATTATAAGCCTCCCCTTTTAAAAGAGCAAGCATTTCAGGAATTTCCCCAGAATCTTTTTATCCGCTCTCCTGCGTCCTGTACTGTACATATCTCATAGTCCTGCCATTCCAGAGGAAACAGTTCCCTGTAGGCTCTCTGAAGAAACCTCTCGTCTAAAAGCAATACCACTCCTCTGTCCTCCTTGGTTCGGATTACCCTTCCGGCTGCCTGCAACACCTTGTTCATACCCGGATACCGATAGGCATAATCAAAGCCTGCCTGTCCCTTGTTATCATAATAATTCTTCAAAATTTCTCTCTCATCACCTATCTGAGGAAGACCGGTACCGATAATCGCTGCACCAATCAGTTTCTCTCCTGTAAGGTCAATACCCTCTGAAAAAATACCGCCCATAACACAGAAGCCGACCAGGGTGGTGTCTTGTTCCTGGTCAAAACATGCCAGAAATTCTTCTCTCTCCTGCTCCGTCATGCCCGCTGTCTGACAGATGCAGGTAATCGAAGTCCCTGTCCCCTCTGTCCGTTCTGTAAAAGCTTCATAAATATCCTCCAACATACGGTAGGATGGGAAAAATACCATATAATTTCCCTTTTTCCCGGAAACCATATGCAGAATATACTCTGCCATACGTGCATATTCTGTTATATCTCTTCTGGTATACTTGCTGCTCACATCTCTTGCCACCAGTATTTTCAGATGTTCCCTTGGGAAAGGCGAACCGGCACAGATGGCATAGTCATCGTCCCTGGTGCTGAACAGGGAACGGTAATAGGGAAGAGGCAGAAAAGTTCCCGAAAAAAACACAGTGCCTCTCCCCTTGTTCATGCATTCCTGCAGATTCCTGCCCGGATTGACACAAAACAGCGTCAGCAAAAATCTTCCCTCTTCCCCGAAATGGGTATAGATCACATAATTCTCATCTGTAAGTTCATACATATTCAAAAAATGGCGCACCTCAAAAGAAAATTCCAGGACTGGTTTTTGCACCTTTTCCTCATGTTCCAATTCCAGAAAATGCTCCATTTCCCCCAGAAGATTCATAAGCTGTAAGGACAGCCCTCCGATATTTTCCAGCACCTGATACGTTTCACATTCCCGCTTATATTCCAGCATCAGCTTATTGCACCGGTTCAAAACGCGGAAAAGTTTTACACTGTGCCCTTTTACTGCTTTTGCCGTTTCCAGGAAATCTTCTTTGCAAAGCGTGGCGCTGTACATTTTCCGGCCTCTGTCCACCAGATTGTGAGCTTCGTCTATGAGGAAAAGATAATCTCCTTTTACCCCATCTCCGAAAAACCGCTTTAAATGTACCTTTGGGTCAAATACATAATTATAATCGCAGACAATGGCGTCTACCCAGGTGGAAATATCCAGACACATTTCATAGGGGCATACGCTGTGCTTTGCTGCCTGCAAAAGCAGGTCTTCTCTGAGATAAGTGTCTTTTTCCTGCAGAATTTCAAATACTGCGTCATTGACGCGGTCAAAATGCCCCTTTGCCACCGGACATTTCTCAGGATTACATTCTCCGTCTCCGCTCAGACACAGTTTTTCCTTTGCCGTAATGGTAAGGGTCTTGTAGGAAAGTCCTCTTTTCTTTAAAATTTCAAAGGCTTCCTCTGCCACGGTTCTGGTAATGGTTTTTGCTGTCAGATAAAATATCTTATCTCCAAATCCCGCTCCCACTGCCCGGACAGAGGGAAACACGGCTGCCATGGTTTTTCCGATGCCTGTAGGCGCCTGTATGAAAAGCTGCCGTCCGGCTGTCATGGTATGGTAAACCCCCAAAACCAGCGCTCTCTGACCTTCCCTGTAAGCATAAGGAAACTCCAGGCCTTCCATGGAAGCCCTTCTGGCAATGCGCCTCTGATACTGAAATTCTGCCCATTTATAATATTCATTTTATCAGGTCCTCAAACCATTTTTTCAGATAGCTTTTTGTAAAGGTTTCCTGAAACCGTTTGATTTCTTCTGTTTCCAGCTGGCAGTAGGTCATCTGCACCTCAATTTCCTCAAGCTGCTTCTGACTCGCATAAAAATAGGCATAGCACATAGCCTGTGCCTTGTGTACCAAAACAGGCTCTTCCAGGAAATATAAATCCATATACACGCCTTTGATTTCATCTATGGCAGTACGTTCTTTCTCTTCTATAATTCCATCTGCCCGACCTTCCACCAGGATACAAAACTCCGGATATTCCTGCTCCCATTTTAAAGGAACCTCTGCCCTGTAGAAAGTTCCCATCTGTTTCTGGATTTTCCGGTGTATTTTACTGCCCTTTGCCATGGCGTCCTTGTCTGCCTGAAAGCTTCTCCGATTATCCAGATTTCCGCTTCGCAGAATAAATTCCACCAGATTTCGGACTGAAATTTTAATTGTTTCTTTTTTCTCTGTTCATCATAATTTTTATTATAGCACCTGAATTTCCACACGTCAAAAAACCGCTCCTCCAAAAGGAGAAGCGGCCTTTGCCAATACGCTGCAAATGTATCTGCGTACCCGGCTCCAATACTCATTATGAGATTTTATGCAACTGCAAACTTATCCAGGTAGCTGTTGAATTTTTCATCATGTCCATTGCATCTCACGGTAAGAATTCTTGTTAAATCCATACTCAGCACACCTAATATTGACTTTGCATCAATAATCACTCTGTTATAGAAAATGTCAATATCAAAGTCACACTTGCTGGCCTCGTTGACAAATTCCTTTACATCTTCTTTTGCAGTCAGTTTAATCTTGCGCTCTACCATAAAATCATCGTCCTTTCTATCATAAGATTCGGAAAAATCATTTGGTCTGCAGCATTCCTCTTTCTGCATTAGTGGTATTATCACACCCAATCCGTCATTTGTCAACAAAATACGACCTTATCTGGTACTACCAGTTTTTACTTGTTTTTTGTAAGTGTTTACATTTTCTTAACATACTTTCTTTTGCTTTTCATGAAAAATCCCCCATTTTTTTGTCTGTTTCAAAAAAAGAACCGGTTCCTTATGTGGAAACCGATTCTTTTTGACAGCTTTTTCTTCAATTTTTCTCTATTTTTATATGGAATTATACCTGTGGAAGATATTTTCCTGCATCAGCCAGATAAGTATTTACCACACCTGCAAACTGACCTGCATCTACGGCTGCTGCCATATCCGGGTCTAATGGCATTTTACCGATAACCGGAACCTGCACCTCTGCTGCCGCTGCCTCTACCTTGCTCTCGCCAAATACATAGATGGCTTTTCCGCAGTCCGGGCATTTCACAAAACTGTAGTTTTCTACCAGTCCAAACACAGGCACATTCATCATTTTTGCCATATTATAGGCTTTTTTTACAATCATCTGTACCAAATCCTGAGGGGAGGATACAATCACAATTCCGTCAATAGGAAGGGACTGGAACACGGTCAGAGGTACATCTCCTGTTCCCGGCGGCATATCTACAAACAGATAATCCAGTTCGCCCCATACCACGTCTGTCCAGAACTGCTTTACCATGTTGGCAAGAATCGGTCCTCTCCAGATAACCGGTGCATCTTCCTGGGGAAGCAGGAGGTTGATGGACATAACCTTAATGTCATTTCCTGTTTCCATAGGATAAATTCCCTTCTCATCTGCAACGGCAGATCCCTTTAAGCCATACATTCTGGGAATAGAAGGACCTGTAATATCTGCGTCCATAATTCCCACCTTATATCCCTGATATGCCATTTCATTGGCAAGAGATGCTGTGACAAAGGATTTTCCCACGCCGCCCTTTCCGCTGACTACACCGATAACCTTCTTAATTTTAGAATGTTCATTCAGTGTTTCTTTGGGGATACCGCCTCCTTTGGCGCTGCTGCAGCCAGCACAGCTTTCTTTGCTGCAGGTCTTGCTGTCACACTGTCTTTTTTCTTCACTCATGACTGTTCCTCCTGGTTTCTTTTCTGTATTTTCTATGAAAATTTATTTCATAAAACGGTCAATGGCTTTGTTTAATTCCTCCAGAGCCTCTGTATCTCCATGCTCAATGGCATCTACGATACAGTGTTCAATATGGTCCTGAAGAATCACTTTTCCGGTATTGTTAATGGCTGACTTTACGGCAGAAAGCTGTATCAGCACCTCGCTGCAGTCCCTGCCTTCCTCCACCATACGGCGAATAGATTCCAAATGGCCGATTGCGCGGGAAAGACGGTTTAACACTGCTTTTGTATGCGTATGACTATGGGTATGTCCGTGGCTGTGGCTGACTACAGTCCCGTCTTCCAGTACATGGGTATGCTCCTGATGTTTTTCCATATCCCTGTTCCTCCTTTCTCGCACTCTTCTCATTATATCAGACCTTCCTGAAAAAGCAATGTTTAAAACCCTTAAAAACGGGAAAAGGTATACCTCTGGTGAATGGCTGCGGTCATAACGTCAAAAACCACGCTGCCGTCCTCCTTATCTGTTCTTTCGATTTTAAGTTCTGCTTCATTTTTAAACTTTTCTTTTACATAAGCTTCCAAATCCGCCTGTTCTGGAAGCTCAATTTCTTCTATAAAAATATCTCGCATCTGATTTCCGGGACAAAGATTAAAGATCTCCCGAATCACCTCATATTCCTGCATTTCCTGCTCCTCCTGCTTTGTCATGTAATGTATAATGTAACCATTCTACCACACTTTCCCCCTCTTTTTGTAAAAAAAGTGAAAAAGAAATTGCCATTGCGCGAAATATATCGTATTATGTTATTTATCGAAAATACAGGAGGAATCGCAAATGCAGCTTTTAAAGGAACGCATTTTAAAAGACGGGATTGTAAAACCGGGGAATGTTTTGAAAGTAGACAGCTTTCTCAATCATCAAATGGATATTCCCCTTATTAACGAAATTGGAAAGGAATTTAAGCGGATTTATGCAGACGCGCCGATTACCAAAATTCTCACCATTGAGGCTTCCGGTATTGGTATTGCCTGTATCGCGGCTCAGTACTTTAACGTGCCTGTTGTTTTTGCAAAAAAATCACAGAGCCTGAATCTGGACGGCGAAATGTACTGTACAAAAATTGAATCCTTTACACATAAAAAGGTCTATGATGTTATTCTTTCCAAAAAATTCTTAAACGCAGATGACCATGTGCTGATTATTGACGATTTTCTTGCCAATGGCTGTGCCTTAAACGGACTGATTGAAATCGTCCGCAACTCCGGCGCAGTTTTGGAGGGAACCGGCATTGTAATTGAAAAAGGCTTTCAGCACGGGGGAGATTTATTAAGAGAAAAAGGTGTTCGTGTGGAATCACTTGCCATTATTGATTCCATGACTGATGATTCTCTGGTTTTCCGTGAGTAAGCTTTGAAAACTGATGAGGCTGCCGTATGAAGCCATGAGCAGGAATATTTTTATATTCTCGATATGCGCTTCATACGGCAGCCTTGTTTTTTCAAAAACTGGTATGGTCGATTAATTCAAAACTGGATATTTATTAAATACCAGTTTTGGATTATAGTAGTAAAAACAAATTTGAAGGGAGAATATTATGAAAACAAACACCAAAAAGCTGATTCTCACCGCACTTTTCGCTGCCCTTAGCTGCATAGCCACCATGTCTATCCGAATTCCAACCCCTGGCACCGGAGGATACATTCACCCCGGAGATGCCATTGTCATTCTCTCCGGAGTTCTTTTAGGCCCTGTATATGGCTTCCTTGCTGCCGGAATCGGTTCCTGCATGTCTGACCTTTTAGGCGGATATCTGGTCTATGCACCTGTAACCTTTCTTATAAAAGGACTGGTCGCTGCTTTTTCTGCCCTTGCATATCGAAAAATTGCCAAATCCGGCAAATATGCCTATGCAGGTATTGCAGTTGGAGGTATTCTGGATATCCTCCTTGTAGCAGGAGGATATTTCCTCTTTGAAGTTCTCCTCTATGGGCCAGGCGCTGCTGCCAGTGTTCCCGCAAACCTGATTCAGGGAACCGGCGGACTGATTCTGTCACTTCTTCTGTACCCGGTGCTTACCGCGGTTCCGGAAGTTCGGAAAATGCTGGCTCCAAAAGTATCCCATTAAGGGCGATCTTTTATCATCTGATAATAATTCAGTTCCTTATAGCCCAGACGGTCATAAAGTGCAATGGCTCTCTTGTTGCTGTAGGTAGCCTCCAGACGGAAGCGTTTTGCATCTGGATATTCCTTTTCCACCCATGCAAACACCTGGGTTCCATACCCTTTTCCTCTGGAGCTGCTCTTAAAGAACAGCTCGTCCAGCCAGATTACCATACCGCCTGCTTCATTGCTCCAGGTAATGGCTATCAGAAAATAACCTGCCACGCCGTTTTCGTCCTCCAGCATCAGGGTTCTGGAGTATTCCCGGCTTCGCAGACACTCCTGCAGAGTTCTCTCAAAATGTTCCTCCGGTATATCGTGATCACATGCCGGTCCTCCGTAAAATTCCTTTGCCATGGCAAAAAATTCCTGTCTGTCTTCCTCTTTTATATCTCTAATTGTCAGCATATCTTTTTTCCTTCCTGTTCTCTATTTTTCATTTAAACTATCCAAAAATGCAAATACCTGCTTCATCATTTCACAGTTCTCACCATGGGGACAGTTTCCATAATCGCAATCAATTCTGTCCAAAAAAAAGCATTCTTTATCCCGACAGAATTCTCCGATGGCAGTTCTTGCCATATCATAATTTTTACAGTATCCGTTGAAAAATTCTTCTCTGATTTCACTCATTTTTCTGTTTTCCTCTTAGTGTTTTTAAATCCACCTGACGCCCGTCCGGATGCCCGCCTGCCATATTTTCCACCCTGGAGTTATCCAGAAAGGAAGCGCGCATAATGGCATTGCTTCCGAATTTTTTTCGTATCTGGTCAACTGCCTGATCCATTTTTTCCATTTTTTCGTAGTCTGTGGTATCAAAAAGGCTGAGCTGTCTGCCCTTTTCTTCTCTGGATACCCGGCTGGTATGCACCCCTAAAAGACGTATGGGCGCACCGTCCCAAAGCTCATCAAACAGACGGCAGACTGCATGGTAAATCTCCTCCGTAAGATTAGTCGGCGCCTGCATCACACATTGATGGGATACAGTTTGCATCTCAAAATTCCGAATAGAAACAGACACAACCTCTGCCTTTATGCCGTCCTTTCTAAGACGGGAGGATACGGTTTCGCAAAGGGAAAGCAACACCATTTTTGCCGTACTTTCTTCTGTAACATCAGAGGCAACTGTGGTACTGTTGCTGTATCCCTTATTCTCCTGTACCTCACTCTCCACCAAAGAAGAATCCCTGCCATTGGCAAAATTCCAGATACTTTCCCCCTGTTTTTTCAGGTGATGCCGCAGCACTTCCACATCTGTATTTGCCAGTTCTCCAATGGTATAAATCCCCAGTTTTTTCAATATCTGCTCTGTGGCATGTCCTACAAACAGCAGATTTGACACTGGAAGCGGCCACATTTTTTTCTCAATGTCCTTCTGAAAAAGTGTGTGTACCTTGTCCGGTTTTTCAAAATCTGATGCCATTTTAGCCAGATATTTTTTATCGGAAATCCCAATATTTACTGTAAATCCCAGTTCCCTGCTGATACGGTTTTTCAGTTTATGGGCAAAAGCCACCGGCTCTCCGATAAGGGTATCCATGCCACTCATATCCATAAAGGCTTCGTCAATACTGTACTGCTCTACGTCCGGGCTGTATTCCCTTAAAATCTCCATAAATTTCTGAGAATACTGACGGTACATGGCATGGTGCGCCGGAACCACTGTAAGTCCGGGGCATTTTCTCAAGGCGTCTGTAAGCGGCTCCCCGGTACGCACGCCAAAGGCCTTTGCAGACAGGGATTTTGCCAGAATAATTCCTCGACGTTTGCTCTTATCGCCTCCCACTGCACTGGGAATTTCCCGCAAATCCACGGTTCCCTGCTGCTCCCGCAGGCGGTACACAGCCTCCCAGGATAAAAATGCACTGTTTACATCAACATGAAAAATCACTGTCCCCATATCTGCATTCCGCCTTTCCCTAAAATGCCAGCTTTTTCACTGCCCAGGCTGCCTTTAAAACCTCTTCCTCTGTATTAAACCAAGAAAAAGAAAACCTGAGCGTTCCCTGCTTTTCAGTTCCCAATGCCCGATGTATCAGAGGCGCACAGTGTATGCCTGCACGAACTGCAATCTCATATTCCTGCCAGAGCAAATCTCCCATTCCCTTGGAGTCATAATCCCGAATATTTAAGGAAACCACAGCCCCTCTTTGGGGAGTTTCAAAATCTCCGTAAACGGTAACACCCGGAATCTTTTTGACCTCTCTGTAAAAAATCCCGGTAAGAAAAGCCTCATGCTTCTGAATGTCCTCAATCCCTGTTTCTTTCAGAAAATCAAAGGCAGCAGACAGCCCTGCAATGCCATGTCCGTTTGCCGTACCAGCCTCCAGAACCTCCGGCATTTCCTGCGGGTGCTCCTTCTCAAAGGAACGGATTCCGCTTCCTCCCACTTTAAAAGGGGGCAGTATAAGTCCAGGTTTTATGCAGATTCCGCCTGTTCCCTGAGGGCCGAAAAGCCCCTTATGTCCGGTAAAACACAAAATATCTGCGCCCATTTCTTTCATATTTACGGGCATACAACCTGCACTCTGAGAAATATCAGCCAGCAGACGAATGTCTCTCTCCCAGCACAATTTACAAAGTTCTGATACAGGGAAAAGATTTCCCGTCACATTGGAAACATGGGTAACAAACACCCATGAGGTATTTGGTCTTATGGCCTTTTCTATCTCTTTTAAGGAAATTTTTCCCTGGCTGTCTGCTTTTACAATAGTCAGCTCTGCCCCTTCTTTTTCCTTTCGATACAGAGGACGAAGTACTGAATTGTGCTCTGCCTCTGTGACAATTATATGCATACCCGGCTTCACAATTCCCTGAATTGCCAGATTCAGCGCCTCTGTGGCATTCCCGGTAAATGCTACCTGAGAACTATCTGCTACTCCAAAAAAATCGGCCGCCTTTTCCCTTGCCCTATACAACTCTCTTGCTGCCTCCATCGCCGGTCCGTGCATGCCTCTGGCGCTGTTTCCCAGCCTCCCCATGGCATCAAAAACTGCCTGCTTCACCTGCAGAGGCTTCACAAGTGTTGTGGCTGCATTATCCAGATAAATCATGATTTTCCCCCTGCTTTTTTCACTTCCATATAGGTGCTTTTCTTCTCCAAAACCTTTCCGATAACCGCAAAAGGCGTCCTGATATCACTTTGCTTTAATGCCTTTAAAATCTCTTCTGCATAGGCTTCTTCCACACTTATCAGCAGTCCTCCTGATGTCTGCGGGTCAAAAATCAGATCCTCCTCAGCCTCACAGACACCCTCTCCAAAAAGGATATCCGGCTTTTGATACCGTTTGTTTCGATAGGTTCCTTCTGGCACCAAACCCATGGCCGCATAGGAAAGAGCCTCCGGCAAAACAGGAAGCCTGTTTACCCAGATTTCCAGTGTTGCCTCACTTGCCTTTGCAATTTCCAACCCATGTCCTGCCAGAGAAAATCCCGTCACATCCGTGCAGCAGTGAACCGGGAACTGTACAAGTACATCTCTGGCAGCTTTATTTAAGGAGGTCATACTCTCCACTGCTTTTTCTGCAGCAGCCTCAGAAGCCAGCTCTGCTTTCACTGCAGTATTGATAAGCCCAGTTCCCAAAGGCTTGGTAAGAATCAGCACATCTCCAGGCATTGCCCCCTTGTTTTTCCAGATTTTCTTCGGATGTACAAAGCCCGTAACTGCCATGCCGTATTTGGGTTCTTCATCATTAATGGAGTGTCCGCCTGCCAGAACTGCCCCGGCCTCCTTTACCTTATCTGCTCCGCCTGCCAGAATTTCTCCTAGGGTTTCCGCACCCAGACAGTTGGGATAAGCGACAATATTCAACGCCAGCTTCGGCTCTCCCCCCATGGCATAAATATCACTTAATGCATTGGCTGCTGCAATCTGTCCAAAGGTATATGCATCATCTGCCATGGGTGGAAAAAAGTCCAGAGTCTGAATCATAGCAAGATCTTCACTTATCTGATATACTGCCGCATCATCAGAGGTTTCCACTCCCACCAGCAGCCTTTCATCTGAAAACCGCGGCAGTTTTCCCACCACCTCCGAAAGAATCTGAGGAGAGAGCTTTGCCGCACAGCCGGCGCTTTTTGCAAATTGTGTTAAACGTATTTTTTCTTTTTCCATATTCTTATTCCAGTCCTATCTGTACTTCTACCGGACAGTGGTCAGAACCAAATACCTCTGTGTGGATAGCCGCGCTGAGCAGCCTGTCCTCCAGTCTTTTGGAGATGCAGAAATAGTCAATGCGCCAGCCTGCATTCTTTTCCCTTGCCTTGAAGCGGTAAGACCACCAGGAATAAATTCCTGTTTCCTCAGGATAAAAATAGCGGAAGGTATCTGTGAATCCACTGTCCAGAAATTCTGTGAATTTTCCTCTTTCTTCGTCTGTAAAACCTGCATTTTTCCGATTGGTTTTTGGATTTTTCAGGTCAATCTCCTGATGCGCCACGTTTAAATCTCCGCACATAACCACCGGCTTTTTCTCGTCCAGTTTCTTTAAATATGCCCGGAAATCATCTTCCCATTTCATACGATACTCAAGTCTTGCCAGTTCGCTTTGGGAGTTTGGCGTGTACACTGTTACCATATAAAAATTTTCATATTCCAGGGTAATGACGCGTCCCTCCTGATCATGCTCTTCAATTCCTATTCCGTAAGTGACCTGCAGAGGTTCTTTTTTTGTAAAAATGGCAGTTCCCGAATATCCCTTTTTCACCGCATAATTCCAGTAGCAAAAATACCCTTCCGGCGCAAAATCAATCTGTCCCTCCTGAAGCTTTGTTTCCTGAAGGCAAAAAAAATCAGCGTCCGCTTCTCTGAAATACTCGGTAAAGCCCTTTTGCACACAGGCGCGCAAACCATTTACATTCCACGAAATAAATTTCATTCTCTATCTCCTTTTCTTGTCTTTTTGCACATCTTTTATTTTATTATACACTATTTTTTCTCCCTTGCGAAGGGAAAAACTTTCCCCAAATTACTTTACGAATTCCAAAAACAGAGTATATAATAAGAAGTACATTAAAATTTCTTATGCAAAAAAGGAGAACTACAATGGGTGGAATATTTGGAGTAACTTCTAAATCAAGCTGTACTTTAGACTTATTTTTCGGCACAGACTATCATTCTCATCTGGGAACCAAACGCGGCGGTATGGCAGTATATGGGGAAAACGGCTTCAGCCGCTCTATCCACAATATTGAAAATACCCCGTTTCGTACCAAATTTGATGGAGATTTAGACGAGCTGGAAGGAAATGCCGGCATTGGCTGTATTTCCGACAATGAACCGCAGCCTCTTCTGGTACAGTCCCATCTGGGAAGCTTTGCCATTACAACTGTGGGAAAAATTAATAACATGGACGAGCTGGTGGATATTTCCTATAAAAACGGCTGTACACATTTCCTGGAAATGAGCGGCGGGTGTATCAATCCAACGGAAATGGTAGCGTCCTTAATTAACCAGCAGGCAACGATTGTAGACGGTATCCGATACGCACAGAGTCTGATCCAGGGTTCCATGACCCTCCTTGTTCTGACTCCAAAGGGGATTTATGCTGCCAGGGACCGTATGGGACGAACCCCTGTAATTATCGGCGAAAAAGACGGCGCACACTGCGCTTCCTTTGAAAGCTTTGCCTACTTAAATCTGGGCTACGAAACTCTGCGGGAATTAGGTCCCGGAGAGATTGTATTTCTGACTCCGGAAGGAGTGGAAACTGTTTCCGAGCCTTTAAATGAGATGAAAATCTGTTCTTTCTTATGGGTATATTACGGCTACCCTACTTCCACTTATGAAGGGGTAAACGTGGAAAATATGCGCTATGACTGCGGTAAAAAACTTGCCCAAAGAGATGCTCAGAGAGATGATGTAAACCCGGATCTTGTTGCCGGCGTTCCTGATTCCGGTATTGCCCATGCTATTGGCTATGCCAACGAATCCGGCATTCCGTTCTCCCGCCCATTTATTAAGTATACGCCAACCTGGCCTCGGTCCTTTATGCCCTCCCGCCAGGAGCAGAGAAATCTGATTGCCAAAATGAAGCTGATTCCAGTAGAGGCCTTAATCAAAAACCGCAACCTGCTTTTGATTGATGACTCCATTGTGCGCGGTACTCAGCTTCGGGAAACAACAGAGTTTCTGTACAACAGCGGTGCAAAGGAAGTTCATATCCGCCCTGCCTGCCCGCCCCTTCTGTTTGGCTGTCCGTTTTTGAACTTCTCCCGCTCCAAATCTGAAATGGATTTGATCACCAGACGAATCATTGCAGCAAGAGAAGGGGAAAATGTAAGCCGTCAGGTACTGGATACCTATGCTGACCCGGATTCCCAAAATTATAAAGAAATGCTGGAGGAAATCGGCAAACAGTTAAATTTCACCACCCTGCACTTCCACCGTCTGGACGATTTACTGGCATCTATCAACATTGAGCCATGTAAAGTATGCACCTACTGCTTTAACGGTAAAAAATAAGGCATATAAATAGAGCTGCTGCATCAGGAATATTCTCATATGCACCTGATGTAGCAACTCCATTTTTATAAATCCATATCTGATGCTGCAATCCTCACATCATCATTCTTAATATTTCCAGACTTTTAAACTCCTTATCTATGTAGCGCTTCCGATAGGCTCGCATCACTCTTCCAACTTCTTCCAGAATTTCCTTATTTACAGTAAAGGAATACAGATTCTCCAACTTGGCTGCAATGATAAACTGCAGAGTATACAGTGCCGACACGCTGATATGTATCAACCCCTTCTCCAGCCTTCCACATTCTTCGCAGAAAACACCTGACTGCTCTGCAGAAAACCAGCAAATCTGCTCTGCAGTGCCGCAGGAACTACAGGTAAACACAGAGGGATACTCTCCGTTTATAGTCATTGCCTTCAATTCAAAAACGTACCGTATCAGCTCATTGTCCATTTGCTGTCTTATAAGAGCCTTTAAGGTCACATACAAAAGATTCAACATCTGGGTTTCATCTGTATTTTCGCTGGAATAATACTCTGCCAGCTCCAGAAAATAAAACCCATAGTAAACCCCTGGCTGTATGGACGCCAGCTCTGAAAAATATTCTGTCACAGAAGCGGAACGCATCTGATAAGCGGTTCTGCCCTCGTACAAAAAGAAGGAGCCAAAGACAAAGGGATTTGACACTGCCAAAAGAGGACTGTTCTGTCTTCTTGCCCCCTTGGCAAACACGGTGATTTTTCCCCGTTCCCTGGTGAGAAGCACCAACCTTTTATCATACTCTCCCACCGCCATGGCAGACAGCACCATGCCGGTTACTGTAATGAAATCACTCATCAGATTTCCTTCTTATCATATCCGAAGTTTTTAATCAGGTAATCGCTATCTCTCCAGTCCTTCTTTACCTTTACCCAGAGTTTCAGATTCACCTTCATATCCAGCATTTTTTCAATTTCAAATCTGGCAGCGCTTCCGATTTTTTTCAGCATAACGCCCTGCTTTCCTATGATAATTCCCTTATGGGAATCCCTTTCGCAGATAATGGTGGCGTCAATATCCACCAGATTTCCCTGGGGGCGTTCTTTCATTCTGTCAATAGTTACCGCAATCCCGTGGGGAATTTCCTCGTCCAGAGTCCGCAGCGCTTTTTCCCGAATCATCTCTGCCACAATCTGCCTCTGAGGCTGGTCTGTCACCGTATCCTCGTCATAAAACTGAGGCCCGTAAGGCAGGTACTTGAAGATACACTCTAAAAGTGTGTCCAGATTCTGGGAACGAAGGGCTGATACCGGCACAATTTCCGCAAAATCACAGATATTTCTGTATGCATCAATAAAGCCTGCCACCTCGCTCTTTTTCACAGTGTCCACCTTGTTGATAACCAGAATCACCGGAAGCTTGCAAAGTCTTAACTGATCTGCAATATGGCGTTCACCTGCGCCAATAAAATTCGTTGGCTCCACCAGCCACAAAATCACATCTGCATCTTTAAAAGTTCGCTGGGCAACATTGACCATGTATTCGCCCAGCTTGTTTTTCGCCTTGTGAATCCCCGGTGTGTCCAAAAATACCACCTGTCCCCGCTCATCTGTGTACACGGTCTGGATTTTATTTCTGGTTGTCTGGGGCTTTCTGGACGTAATGGCAATTTTTTGTCCGATTAAGTGATTCATCAGCGTGGACTTTCCCACGTTGGGTCTGCCGATAATAGCGGCAAACCCTGACTTAAACTCTGTGTTCATATACTCTCCTTTTTACAATAAATGTCTGACCTCGCCAAACACCTTTTTCTCCTGTTCGAGTTTCTCCTCGCTGCCAATGACACAAATGCGGTTCTGTTCCATCATGGCGTCCACAATTCCTGCCAGGCTGCGGATATCCTCCGGCTGCGCCTCTAAAATTTCCCTGCGCTCTTTCTGCAAATCCTCCTCCGTAATGTTGGAAAACCATGCGTTTAGGGACATGCTTCCCTTTGCAGAAGGTGTCAGCGGCGTATCGGTTTCGCTTATGGTTCCGATAATATATTTTGTCATTTCTCTTTCATCAGCCTCAAAGGAACGAATGAAATCTCCTGTCTTTTTAAATACCTCCAAAGTTTTTGTAAGATTCGGGTCACGGTAGGATACCAGGAACCCATCTCCGTTTCGTCTAAAGGAACTCATGCACCCGTAAGCGCCGCCCTTGACACGGATATTCATCCAGAGATATTCATAGCTTAACATCACCTTTAAAATCCGCAGAGCGCCGGTATAGGTGTATCCTGCCTCCTTAAAGTTTCCTGCTGCTGCTACATACTGCACCTGTCCTGATGTCTTAAAACCCTCATTTCGCACCGTAAATTTCGGCTTTTCTTCTCCCATTTCCACTGCACAGGTATACAGCTTTTCTTTCAGCTTCTCTACTTGTTTTTCCAGCTCTTCATATCCTTTGTCATCTGCGGTGTAGCTGACCACCAGATTCTCCGGTCTGAACACATAGAGCATAAGCTCCTTTAAGCTGGAAATAAGTTCTTCTTTTCTCTCCTGGAATTTTTTCTCTATTTCATCTATGAATTTGTAAAATTCAATTCCCGCTATTTTTTCCTGGAAATTAGAATTTTCCGAGAAATAAGAAAGGGCTCTCATCACGGCTGTGCTGTGACCGGCTGCTGCCAGGCTCATCTGCAGTCTGGATTTCATCTTTGCCAGAATTTCATACAACCTCTTTTCATCATCAAAGCAGGACGTCCCGATAATCTCTTTAATCATACCAAATACAAAAGGAATATCCTGATACAAAGCCTTTGCCCTTACCCCCATAACATGAATTGTCCGGCTGTTGTCCTGTGCATCGCCGAATACCTGTATGCCAAAAGTAATGCCCCCACTTCTTGCATTGATTTCATTAAAAAGCTCTCCGTATTTATAATGCGCGGTATCCACATATCCCAGAACAGATTTCAAAATTCCCAGATACGGAATCAAATGTTCAGGCACCTGCTTTAAGTCAAAGAGCAAATCCAGATAGCCAATGCCGTTTGTATACAGATTGTGGTGAAGCACCAGGGTATCTCCCACTTTCTTTTCTGTATTATAAAGCTTTGCCGCCTCTTTTCCGATATCACTTCTCTTTAAAAGAGGAATGGTGCGAAGAGCTTCCTCTGTTTCAGGCTCGTCCTGGTATGCCTTCAAATGTCTGGTATCTTCCACAAGCCTCTGAATTTCCTCCTGGCTTAAGGACGCCTTATAAGCAGCCAGTTTTTCCTCCAGTTCTCTGTCTTCCTGAACTGCCAGCCCTCTTTTGGGATTGACCACTACAATGGAAGCATGTGTGTTTGTGAGCAGATATTTTTCAATCAATTCTTCAAAATATCCGGTATTTGCTTTTTCCTTTAATTTTTCAAACACAGCAAGGCGCATCACATGGTCAAAAGGCTTGCTGTCATCATACAGCCAACTGTCAAACACATCAATGCCGTACATCAGTCCCTTGGGGAAAGAAGAAAAATCAGCCTCTCTGAAACGGAATTCCATGTAATTGATGCCTGCTGCAATGGCTTTCTGATCCACGCCATTTTCTGCGATTTCCTTTAATGTAGTCTGAATCAGAGAAACGAATTTTTCTTTATCCTGAGGATTGGCATTTTTTGCCACAATGGAAAAGAAGGGCTGATAGATACCGTCCTCATAGGATCCCATAATATCCTTGCCGATTCCTGCATCTAAAAGTGCCTGCTTTAAGGGCGCTCCCGGGGCGCTTAAAAGGGTGTAATCCAGCACCTCAAAGGCAGTGCAGGTTTCCACGTCCAGACTATCTCCCACTACCACATTATATGAAAGATAAGAATTTTCCTCCTCTGGTTCACTCTCTGTAATGGAATATTCCATTTCCAGCTCCCGCACCTTTTCAAAGGGCTTCTGCAGTGGAATCTCTGAAGGTACCGGGATTTTGTCATACTGACTTAAATATTCTTTATCCAGCCAGTTCAAACGCTCTTCCATATCCATATCACCATAGAGATAAATATAGCTGTTTGCAGGGTGATAATATCTGCTGTGGAAGGACAGGAAATCCGAATATTTCAATTCCGGAATATGCTTCGGGTCACCTCCGGATTCCACACCGTATGGAGTATCCGGAAACAGGGAATTAAAAATTTCCCTCTCCAGAACATCTTCCGGGGAAGAAAACGCGCCTTTCATTTCATTGTAAACCACACCGTTTAGCTTAAGGGGACCGTCTTCTTCCTCCAGCTCATAATGCCAGCCCTCCTGACGGAAAATTTCTTCCTTTTCATAAATGTTTGGGAAAAACACTGCGTCCAGATACACATGCATTAAATTTTTAAAATCCTGCTCATTGCAGCTTGCCACCGGATACATGGTTTTATCCGGATACGTCATGGCATTTAAAAAGGTATTTAAAGAACCTTTCACCAGCTCTACAAAAGGATCCTTTAAGGGATATTTTTGGGAGCCGCACAACACGCTGTGTTCCAAAATGTGCGCTACACCTGTACTGTCTGCAGGCGGAGTGCGGAAAGCAATATTAAATACTTTATTGTCATCGTCGTTTTCCAGAAGCATAACTCTTGCACCGCTTTTTTTATGCTTCAGAAGATAGCCTTTTGAATGAATATCAGGAATATCCTGTGTTAATACCAGCTCGTAAGCCGGAACCTGCTCAATTCTCATTGTCTTTCCTCCATATTCTTTTCTGTCTTCATATATAGGATATAGTATAGCACAGTTTCCACTTTCTTGATAGGGGATTTTCCACAGGAAAAAGACAGCGGTATGCCGCTGCCTTTTTCGGCTCTGAACTTTCCGTTCCCTATAATTTTGAATACCCGTATCCATTTACAATGGCGTCAATTTTCTCCTTTCTCTGGCACATGGGACATTTTTCTGCAGGATAGGATTCATAATTCGGAATGTCCTGTTTGCTGAAGACTGCATTAATATCAATTCCTGCTACTTTATTTACAGCGCTGAAAATTGCGGAAACACCCTGTATCTTGCCGCCATAGTACAACACGGTTTCTATACACTGCTGCAGGGTGGCACCCGTGGTAATAGAACCCATTAAAATCACGGTATTCCGGTTCCGTACCATGTTCTGGATATTATCTCTGAGAATCATCTGTCCATTTGCATTAAATTCCGGAGTTACAATGTAAATGGTCTTATGTGCATTCATGGAAAGCACACCTGCTTTTGCCAGTTCCTCTGCCAGAAATGCCCCCACTACCTCCAGCCCGTCCAGACAGATAATACTGTCTACCGGTGTGGTTGTTTCATACCTTACAGACAGCAGTCTGGCAATTCTGGCAGCCTCTGCACATCTGGTTTTCATAGTAGTCATTTCCAGATAATGGGTGATGTGGGACTGGGAAGTAACAAAATGCCCCGGCATAACCTTTAACTGAATCTTTTCGTCCCCTTTTGCATACACCTTAAACATTCTTGCTTCCATATCCATAAAAAATCCCTCCTTACTGCAAATTTTCTGATAATTCAATTATACCACTGTCGTTATACAAAAGAAACAAAAAGTTCTCTTTTATTTTATATTTTCTTTCTTGACTGCGTAAAAACAATGTGGTATTTTATTGCTTAATCAAAACAAACGAAAGGAAGTGAAGACACAGCATGGACGATGGTCCCGGGCATTCCCCTGAAAAGAATACAAACATCACTCTTCCATGTGATATTATGAATAGATAACGGAGCTGCTGCACAGCCTGAAGGAATCTGCGTTTTTCATTCTTTCTTCTGTGGAGCCGCTCCTTTTTGTATTTTTTATCACGTTTTTTATCAGATTTTAAAATTTTTTAATTTTCGGAGGAAGGTTATGATTGGTTCAATTTTTTTATTAGTAATATTGATTTTATTAAACGCAGTCTTTGCCAGTGCAGAAATTGCCGTGCTTTCCATGAACGAGGCAAAATTAAAGCTGCTCACAGAACAGGGCAATAAAAAAGCGATAAAACTCACAAAACTCACCCGACAGCCTGCGCGCTTTCTGGCAACTATTCAGGTGGCAATCACCCTTGCAGGCTTCTTAAGCAGTGCTTTTGCCGCTGACTATTTTGCAGAACCTCTGGTGAGCATGCTTTTACAGGCAGGAATTCCCGTTCCTGTGAAGGTGTTAAACTCTCTGTCCGTCATTGTTATTACCATTCTGTTATCTTATTTCAGTCTGGTCTTCGGCGAACTGGTTCCCAAACGGATTGCCATGAAAAAGGCAGAAAGCCTGGCGCTTTCCCTTGCAGGAATTTTATATACCGTTTCCAGGGTCACTGCCCCTTTGGTTTCTCTTTTAACCGTGTCCACCAACGGCGTTTTAAAGCTTTTGGGCATCAACCCGGAGGCAACAGAGGAACAGGTTACAGAAGAAGAAATCCGCATGATGCTCTCTGAAGGTAGCCAGCAGGGAACTATTGCAAAAGATGAAACAGAAATCATTCAGAATGTCTTTGATTTTGATGATACCAGTGCAGAGCAGATTTGCACCCACAGAATTGACGTGCTTTCTTTAAATTACGAAGACAGCTTAAATACCTGGGAAGAACTTATTTTTAACAGCAGACATACCTATTATCCTGTCTATGGAAAAAATACAGATAACATTGTAGGGATTCTGAACACCAGAGATTATTTTCGAACCAGCATAAAAACAAAAGAATCTATTTTAAAAAATGCTCTGGAAACCCCCTGGTTTGTGCCGGAAAACCGAAAAGCCAACGTGCTGTTTCAGGAAATGAAAAAGAGCAGACACTATTTTGCTGTGCTGATAGATGAATACGGCGGCATGTCCGGTATTATCACGCTGCATGATTTAATGGAAGCTCTTGTAGGAGATTTGTACGAGGAAGAAGACGACCTGCAGCGCCCTGAAATTCTGAAGACAGATGAAAACACCTGGAACATTCTTGGCAGCGCAAGCCTTGACGATGTGGCAAAAGCCCTGGATATCAAACTGCCTGTGGAGCGCTATGACACATATAACGGCTATGTCTGTGATATTATCGGACGCATACCCGCTTCCGGTGAAAACTTTGCCTGTGAAGCAGACGGACTTATGATACAGGTACATACAATTGTAAACCACTGCATTGGAGAAAGCACGGTGCAGGTAATACAGAAAGAACTGTAACCATGACAATGCTTCTCTTATTGACCTGTTGTATCTGTGGCAGACAAAAACCTTGCTGAAAGGAAAGTCTTTTATAAAAAATCTGCAAAAGACTGATGTATGTCTTTTCATCATCAGTCTTTTGCAGGAGCCAATAGGCAATACGTTTCTTTTATCTCTTATCCCGCAGCAGAACGTCATGCGCTCCGCCTTCTACAATACTGGTGGCAGATACCAGTGTGATTTTGGCTTTTTCCTGCAGCTGTGGTATCGTAAGAGCGCCACAGTTGCACATGGTGGAGCGCACCTTGCTGAGGGTCAGTCCCACATTATCCTTCAGACTGCCTGCATACGGTACCAGAGAATCCACCCCTTCTTCAAAGGACAGCTTTTTATCTCCGCCCATGTCATATCTCTGCCAGTTTCTGGCTCTGGCGCTTCCCTCGCCCCAGTATTCTTTCATATAGCTTCCGTTGACATTGACCTTCTTTGTAGGACTTTCGTCAAATCTGGCAAAATATCTTCCCAGCATAATAAAATCTGCACCCATGGCAAGCGCAAGGGTGATGTGATAATCATGAACAATGCCTCCGTCTGAACAAATAGGCACATAAATACCGGTTTCCCTATAATATGCATCTCTTGCTCTTGCCACATCAATGAGCGCAGTTGCCTGTCCTCTTCCGATTCCCTTCTGCTCACGGGTAATGCAGATTGCGCCGCCGCCGATTCCCACCTTTACAAAATCAGCCCCTGCCTCTGCCAGAAAGCGGAATCCCTCTCCGTCTACTACATTTCCTGCACCTACTTTTACCTTATCCCCATAATTTTCCCGGATATAATCAATGGTGAGCTTCTGCCATTCTGAAAATCCCTCTGAGCTGTCAATGCAAAGAGCATCTGCCCCGGCTTCTAAAAGTGCCGGCACTCTTTCCCGGTAATCTCTGGTATTGATTCCCGCACCTACCATATATCGTTTGGAATCATCAATCAACTCATTTTCATTTTTCTTATGGGTATCATAATCCTTTCTGAATACCAGATATACTAATTCCTGGTTTTTATTCACCAGAGGCAGACAGTTGATTTTATGTTCCCAGATAATGTCATTGGCCTCTTTCAAGGTGGTTTCTTCTCCTGCATAAACCAAATTCTCCAACTTTGTCATAAAATCTGCTACCTTTGTATCCGGTTCCATTCGGCTGATGCGATAATCCTTATTGGTTACAATACCCAACAGCTTTCCGTTTGCCTTGCCATTTTCGGTAACTGCTACGGTGGAATGCCCTGTTCTTTCCGTAATATCCAATACGTCCTGCAACGTCATTTCAGGAGATACATTAGAATCGCTTACTACAAAGCCTGCACGATAGCGTTTTACCTTCCGAATCATCTCTGCCTGACTTTCTATGGGCTGAGAACCATAAATAAAAGACATGCCTCCTTCCTGCGCCAGGGCAATGGCAAGATTATCATCTGATACAGACTGCATAATAGCAGACACCATGGGAATGTTAATAGACAATGCCGATTCTTCGCCTTTTTTGAATTTCACCAGAGGGGTTTTCAGGCTCACCTTTGAGGGAATACACTCTGAAGAAGAGTATCCGGGCACCAACAGATACTCGCTAAAGGTTCTCGATGGTTCTTCATAATAAAATGCCATAATTTTTCCTCCTTGTCTTCTCGCTGTGAATTTTCTTTATTTTACCACAACATGCACAAAAAAAGAAACAGCAAAAAGATATTTTCTACATTTCTCCCGAAAATATCTTTTCCTGTTTCTCTTTTCTGTTTTTCTGAAATTCTCTATTTACTCAGGTCTTCAATAAGTTTTGGCAGTGCTTCCATATTACGTATTATATAATCTGCTCCTGCTGCCTGAAAGATTTCTTCTGTCCGTCTGCACTGTGCGTCCCGTTCTTCTTCTGTAAGGGCTTCATATTCCGCCTGTGTCAGTCCCATTTCTGAACTTCCTTCCACAACGCCTACAGAAATCACTCCTGCATGGAGTCCTTCCTTAATATCTGAAACTGTATCTCCTACCTTTACCACAGAAGCTACAGAGCTGCATTTTAATACCTCCATGTTTTTGAACACCATAAATGGGTAAGGACGTCCGGCATTTCCTACGGAATCCGGGCTGAACCAGGCGTCCGGTTCATATCCTGCTTCCTTTGCCTCTCTTGTGACAATTTCCATCATCTTATCTGTGTATCCTGTGGTGGATCCAATTTTCACTCCCATGCCGCGAAGCTTCTGAACTGCCTCCAGCACATAGGGCTTTGGTTCTGCAAACTGATCCAGAATGCCAAGAAGCTTGTCTTCAAAAAGATTATAAAGACTGTCAATATCTTCTTCTGTCACCTCATGTCCGTATTTTTCCAGCCAGAGCTTATGAATTCTGTCCATGTAGAGCATGGTTTTAATGTGATCTCTTTTCAGCATTCCCATAGGCTTTCTCACTTCCTCCATGGTGGGTTCAATGCCGAAATGCTTAAATACCTCCACAAAAGCCTGTACCGGTGCAAAACATCCAAAGTCCACGGTAGTTCCCGCCCAGTCAAAAATTACTGCCTCTATCTTTCCCATATTATCTTCCCTCCAGAAATTCTTTCATAATGCTGCAGACCTTTTCAATATCCTCTTCATAAATTTCCCCGATATTTCCAATACGGAAAGTATCTGCTTCTGTCACCTTGCCCGGATAGATGGCATAGCCTCTGTCCTTAATATACTTGTACATATCCTGAAATGCAAAAGCATGATTTTCCGGATACAAGAAGGTAGTGATAATCGGTCCCTGGTGCTCCTGATCTATATAAGTGCGGATTCCCATCTCTTTCATACGCTGAATCAGAAGACGGTTGTTGTCATAGTATCTCTTGCTTCTTGCAGGAATTCCTCCCTCCTCCAGCATTTCGTCCAGAGCCTTGGAAAAAGCCAGAACAACGTGGGTCGGAGAAGTAAATCTCCATTTTCCGTCTTTATTCATGGTTTTCCACTGGTCGTATAAATCCAGAGAAAGACTTCTTGCCTTGCCTTCACTTTCTATCAGCTTCTGTTTGTTGGCAATGATAAAAGAGAAGCCCGGTACGCCCTGAATACATTTGTTAGCGCTGCTTACCAGAAAATCAATGCCCCAGTCCTTTACCGGAATATCCACACCACCGAAGCTGCTCATGGCATCTACAATAAAAGTACGTCCTTTTGCTTTTACAACCTTTCCCACTGCCTCAATGTCATTTAAAATACCGGAAGTGGTTTCGCTGTGTACCATGGAAACATGGGTAATGGCGGGATCTTTTTCCAGAATCTCTGCGATTTTTTCAGCACTTGGAATCTGATTATAAACTTCATGATAAATGGCATAGGAAAGATGAGCATGCTTGGCAATATCCTCCATACGCTCTCCGTAAGCACCGTTTGCCACAATGAGCAGCTTATCCTGTTCCCCAATCACACTGGTAAGCACTGCCTCTACACCAAAGGTTCCGCTTCCCTGCATCAGCACAACCGTATAATCCTCCTCGGTTACATGTGCCAGCTCTAAAAGCTGCTTTCTGATTTTCAGTGTAATCGCTTTATAGTCATCGTCCCAGGTACAGTGGTCAAACATCATTTCTTTTCTTACAGTTTCTGTTGTAGTTAATGGTCCTGGTGTTAATAATTTGTAGTTTTTCATGGTATATGTTTCTCCTTTTTCTATCTTTTATTTACATCTTTCCGACAATTTCTGGTGTTCTTCCAGTAAATCCACGGTTAGAGGTTCCGGAAATACCTTTGGATAAGCAGATTCCTTTTCCGCAGCCTTCGCCTCTCCCTTATACACGGGAAGAGGATAGGTTTTCTGCAGTTCTTCTCTTCCTTTTTCAATCATACACTGCGCCATTTCCATGGCAATTTCCTTTCTCGGCGTATCTCTGTCTAACACTGCCACAGATTCTGTGAGGGAAAAGTTGCCCTCCACAGGATCTACATAATCTACCGGCAGCCCAGCTTCCTTATCTGCCACTGCCTGATGGCGCAGCCCAAAGCCTACTGCAACTTCTCCTGCCCGCACCTTTTTCAGAGGACCGGATCCAGAATCTTCTATATGTGGACCTGCATTTTCATATATCTTTGCAAGTACGTCCTCTGCTCCCACTTCTCCATAAGCATCAACCAGCGCCTGAATCAAAAGCCAGGCTGTGGAGGAAGAGGACAGGTCTGTTACAGAAACCATATCTCTGTAAACCGGGTCAGCCAAATCCTTTAAAGATTCTGGCATGGGCAGTCCCGCCTCCTTTAAAACTTTTGTATTTACCAGAATTGCCCCTTCCTGGGCAGTTATGGGCTGGCACCAGGGAGAACTTTCAGAAAGCGTCTGTTTTCCAAAGTCCAGGTCTGCAAACATGGCATTTGCTTCCTGGGCACTGTCAATGTAAAAAGTGCTCATGGTAATCATGTCTGCTTCCAGATTTTTCCCCTCTGCCAAAAGCTTCCCTCCAAGCTCAGAGGTTCCAAAAGACTGAAGAATGTATTTCCCCTGATATCCGTTTTCGTCCAGGGTTTTCTTCATGGCAGTAATGGCCTCATCATCAGCATTGGAATAGATAACCACCAAATCACTGTTTCTGCCTCCGCTTATCAGGGAAATACCGGAAACCACCAGCACTGCTGCAAGAACTGCTGCCAAAGCTCTTCTTGCAAGCCGCACGGTTTTTTTCTGCATCAGGGCTTCTCTGCTCTTATTGGTCTTCTCTTTTTCTGCTCCCCGCTCCCGTTTTGCCAGATGCTGAAACACCAGCTTACAGAGCAGATTGGTAAGAAGAAGCAAAATGGAAAGCACAAAGATTTCATTATATTTGTTGTAATACTGCAATTGCTTAATTTTGGTAGTAATCACCATAGTTCTGGCACCTGCCAGGAAAATAACAGCACTGATGGTTACCATGGCATTGATAAAGTAATAACTGAACACCTCAATAATCGTGGAAAGGGCATTTGGCGTTACAATCCGTATAATGGTTTTCAGCCAGTTATCCCCCATAAGCATTGCCGTGGTTTCCCAGGACGCATTCATCTTTGCCAGAGATTCCTTCATCATCAGATACGGGGTAGAGAAAAAGTGAATCACATTACACAGCACAAGAATAGCAAAGGTATTCTGCAGCCTTGTGCCTGAAAAAGCAAAGAGAAAAGCCAGACCCAGCACCATACCCGGAATGGTATTGGTTACCAGCGCAATGCCCTCAATAATATTTTTCAGTATTTTCGGTACCTTACTTCTGGCTGTTACCAAAGCGCTTCCATAAGCGGTAAGGGTTCCAAACACTGCCGTAAAAAAGGCAGTATACAGGGAATTAATATACACATTGGAAAGCTCTGCATCTGCAAACACACTCTTTACATTTTCCAGAGTAAAACCCAGCTCATAGGGCCACTGCTTTACAAAAGGCACCACAAAAATCACAAGAAAAATCATCAGAATTCCCAGGCAGGCAAGACTGCCCAGACCGCCGCAGATAAAGTCCCTTACCCGGTTCTTTTTCATTTCTATATGAGAAATTTTATTGTATCGCACATTGTATTTTTCCAGGTAATGCAAAAGGGCAATACTCACAATCGAAGGCACCAGCATCACCATGGCAACCACGGCGCCATTGTTAAAGTTCGGTACACTTCCCAGCATTCTGTCATAAAGCACACCGGCAAGCACCTCAAACTTTCCTCCTACAGCCGCCGGAATACCAAAATCCGTAAAGCTTAAGAAAAAGGACTGTACAAAAGACGCTGCCAGTGTCCCCAAAAGAGGCCGGATAATGGTAATCCAGAAAGTGGAAAAGGGATTATCCCCCATAACTCTGGAAACTACCATAAATTTCTTATCTATGTAAGACATGGCATTGTACAGAAGCATAAAGGACACTGGAAGGGTATAGATTACATACCCCAGAAGCAATCCCTTTATTCCGTAAATCTGAAAAAGCTGTTTTCCGAAAAGTTTTGTCAAAAGCCCTTCTTTTCCGAAAGAATATAAAATTGCGAATCCATAAGTAATGGTTGGCAGAAGCATGGGGAGAAGCGCCACTGCCCGAAGAATCTTTTTCACCATTCCCGGCACGTTTGTATAATGAATGGTATAGGTAAGCAAAAAAGCAATCCCTGTTGTGCAGACTGCTGCCAAGGAGGATACCAGAAAGCTGTTTCCAAGAGCTGTCACAAACCCCTTAGAACCAAAAACCTCCCGGTAAAATGCAGTGGTAAATCCAGTATCCCCCAGAAAAGATTTCCCTAAAAGGCGGATAACCGGAAGCACTAAAAAGGCTGCAAAAAGCAGCACTACTGCTGCAAATATAAGCTTAATCTCTCTGTCTTTTGTTTTTTTCATGCTTTTTTCCTGACCTAACATGCAATACTTGCCTGACTGGCAGCCATTTCCTGATATCCAAACAGGCTGTAGATATTTCTTCTCTTAATTTCCAACTGATTCAAAATAAACTGGCGGATAAAATCTCCCTGGGGGTTGTGTACAATCTCGTCCGGAGTTCCGAACTGGGCAATGCCCCCTTTATTTAAAATCAGAACCTTATCCGAAAGCGTGAGCGCCTCCTCAGGATCATGGGTAACAATAATGGTAGTAAGCTGATATTCTCTTGCAATCTTTTTAATTCTGTCTTTAATAGATTCCTTAATCACACCATCCAGAGCGCTTAACGGCTCATCTAAAAGAAGAATTTTCGGTTTCATCACCATGGTTCTTGCCAGAGCCACTCTCTGTTTCTGTCCGCCGGAAAGCTGCTCAATTTTCTTTGTGAGATGCTCCCGAAGCCCCAGAAGATCGATCAATTCTTCCACCTCCTGTCTGGTGGAAATATCCGGTTTATTGCGAAGTCCGTAAGTAATATTGCTGTATACATTGAGATTTGGAAACAGGGCATAATCCTGGAATACAATGTTAAACCCTCTTTTTTCCATAGGTACTTTTGTAATATCTTCTCCGTTAAACAAAAGCTTTCCGCTATCCGGGTCTGTAATACCCAGAATCATATTTAAAAGTGTGGTTTTTCCACAGCCGGAGGGACCCAAAATCGAAACAATCTCTCCTTTTTCAATACTCAGATTCATATCCTTTAAAATAGTTACACCATCGTAAGATTTCTTAATATTTACTAATTCTAACATACTCTGTTTTCCTTTCCGCATCTGTCCGCTGATTTTCAAACAGTGTTATTATAAAACTCTTTTTTTTCGGTAACTATCAAGGTATGGTCAAAGTTCTGTTAAAAAAGCGTAAAAAAAGACACCTGTGCCAAACCCGAAGCAGAAAGTCCTGCATTTCTTTCTTTTCTGTTTCCTGTCCGGCACAAATGCCTTTTTTATTTTGCTTTATTTCATTAAACAATCTGATGTTTTGCTATATATACCGGGAAGGTTTTCGCACCGCGAACCTCCTTGCCAACGGTCATTTTTACATTTTTATCGGAAATCACATATTCCGCTCTGACTCCTTCTTCTACCACTGTATCCTGCATCAGCACACAATTTTTTACAACTGCGCCTTTTTTGATTTTGACACCTCGAAACAGCACACAGTTTTCCACTTCTCCTTCAATAACACAACCATCTGCTGCCATAATATTTTTAACCTTGGAGCCATTGATATACCGTGTTGGGTTGTCATCACGAATCTTGGTATAAATAGGATTTCCCTCAAAAAGTCCGTCCAGATTTTTTTCGTCCAGCAGCTTCATATTTTCATTGAAATAGCTCTGCATATCACAAATTCGTGCTTTATATCCCTTAAATTCATAAGCCTGTACATGGATTTTATCCAGATGGGGGGCCAGAATATCACGTTCAAAATAAGAATATCCTCTTGCAAAAGCAATTTCAAAAAGCTTTAACAAAAATTCTCTTTCCATAATGTAAATATTCATGCTCAGTTTTTGCACACCAGGTTCTCTGGAGTTAATGTAAATTTTCCGAACTCTCTTATTTTCATCAACATTCAGAGTATAATACATACCCTCTGTAGCCAGTCTTGGCTTTAAGAGTCCTTCCGGAATTTCCTCATTTGCGTAAACCATGGTAATATCTGCACCATTGGAAGCATGCTCGTCCATAAGAGCTTTGAAATCAAAGTTGACCGCAATGTTTGAGTCTGACATTACCACATATTTTTCCTTCTGCCTTCTCAGATGTTCCAGCAGATTTGCCATTGCCTCTACACGGCCTGTATAAACCTTGACGCCGTTTTCTGCAAAAGGCGGCATAATATTCAGGCCACCGTTTTTACGGGTTAAATCCCATTCTCGTCCGGAGCCCAAATGATCCATAAGAGAAAGATAATTCTGACGGACTGCAATGGCTACATTGCCGATTCCTCTGTTTACCATGCTTGACAAAACAAAATCTATCATACGATAACGTCCGGCAAAAGGAATGGACGCCATCAATCTCTTTCCTACCAGTTCGGGAACCAGGGAGTCGTAAGTGTTAGGGAAAATAATTCCCAAAGCATCTGCGTTTGAATTTACCATTGTTCTTCACCGTCCTTTACATCATGTTCAACCATTGCACATGGTCCGATTTTCGCATTCTTTCCAACAGAAATACCAGGGCCTACGGTTGCCACACCGCTTTCTCCCCCTGCAGGCATGGCGCCTACTACTGCATTTTCGCCAATCACCGCTTTTTCTGCTATGATACAGTGCTTCACAACAGCTCCTGCCTGAATAATGGTTCCACCCATTACTACGGCATCTTCCACCACAGCACCCTCTTCTACACGCACACCTGCAAAGAGTACGGAATGCTTTACATGACCTTTGATACGGCAGCCGTCTGTAATCATAGAATTTTCCACAACAGCATCTGCACTGATACGGTGTCCGGTCATACCGCTGTTGCGGCTGTAAATCTTCCAGTCATCTTCAAACAGGTTGATTCCGCTGTGTTCCGGATCCAAAACCTCCATATTTGCTTCCCACAGGGACGGAATTGTTCCCACGTCTTTCCAGTAGCCGTTAAAATGATATGCATACATTTTCCGGTTATCCCGCAGTAAATTCGGAATAATATTATTTCCAAAATCATTTTCAGATTCCGGGTCAGCCTCGTCTTCTTCCAGATATTTTTTCAGAATATCCCAGTTAAAGATATAGATTCCCATGGACGCCAGGTTTGACTTCGGATTCTTGGGTTTTTCCTGGAATTCTGTAATTCTGTCGTCCTCATCTGCAACCATAAGCCCAAAACGTGACGCATCTTCCCAGGGAACTTCCATAACAGCCACGCTGAATTCTGCGCCTTTTTCTTTATGGAATCTGAGAAAATCGCTGTAATCCTGCTTACAAATCTGGTCGCCGGACAGGATAATCACGTATTGCGGATCATACCGCTCAATAAAGGACAGATTCTGATAAATTGCGTTTGCAGTTCCCTTATACCAGTCAGAACCTGATGCCTGCTGATAAGGAGGCAGAACATGTACGCCTCCGTGCAGTCTGTCCAGATCCCAGGGCTGTCCGTTTCCAATATATTCATTTAACACCAGCGGTTGATACTGGGTCAGGATACCTACTGTATCAATCCCTGAATTAATGCAGTTTGAAAGCGGAAAGTCTATAATTCTGTATTTTCCGCCAAAAGGAACTGCCGGTTTTGCCAGCTTCTTCGTCAACGCATACAGACGAGAGCCCTGACCGCCTGCCAGCAACATTGCAATCATTTCTTTTGCCATTTCTATTCCCCCTAGTTTGTATTTCGGTAGGTTTATTATATCACATTTTTACTAATAGCAACATGAAATTTTGCATTTTTTTGTTAATTTTTAGCAAATTTATCCATTTTACTGCAGTACATTTCTCTGGAAAAGTTTCGTTCTGTAACACTTTAAGCTTATACTCTCTCAATATTCTATGAAGCAAAAAAGCTGCCGTACAAAACAGCGGATACATCTACGCTTTTTGTACAGCAGCCTTTTCTCAATATTTTTTTCTGTTTCTATTTTTCAAAAAGAAGAACTCTTGCCTCATAAGGCTTCAAAACACCGTTTTTATGATATTCATAATTAGAAATCAGTTCTTTTCCGTCCTCTGCATGGTCAAATAAATCACAGAAAACTTCTCTGTCGCTGAAATTACATGCCACAACCAGCTTCTGATTTCCCAGAGTCCTGGTGTATGCATAAATCTCTTCACTGTCCTCCAAAAGACCCTCAAAAATACCGTCAATAATAATATCGTAGTTCTTTCGCAGGGCTATCAGCTTCTGATAATAATAGAAAACGCTGTTTTTATCTGCCACTGCTGCCTCTGCATTTATCTGCAAATAATTGGGATTCACCTGAATCCACGGCTCTCCTGTAGTGAACCCTGCATTTGGTTTGCTGTTCCACTGCATTGGAGTTCTGGCATTGTCACGACTAATGGCCTTTAAAGCGCTCATCATTTCTTCCGGATTCATGATACCGTTTTCAGTAAACTCTTTGTAGGTATTCAGACTTTCAATATCCCGATAATCCTCCAGCTTATTAAAATAAGCATTGGTCATACCGATTTCCTCGCCCTGATAAATATAAGGCGTTCCCTTCATCATATGCAGACAGGTTGCCAGCATTTTTGCGGAAAGTTCCCGGTACATGGGGCCATCGTTTCCGAAACGGGATACTGCTCTTGGCTGGTCATGATTATCCCAGTACAGACTGTTCCATGCCTTTCCTTCTAATTCTGTCTGCCACTTATTTAAAATACTTCTCAGACGTTTCATCTCATAACGCTTGTCTGTCCACTTCCCATGCTCTGCAGTCGGTGCATCTACATGCTCAAACTGGAAGACCATATTCAATTCTGTTCCGTCCAGATTCGCGTATTTTTTGGCTTCCTCTACTGTAACTCCCGCTGCCTCTCCCACGGTAATCAAATCAAACTTTGACAAAACCTTTTGATTCATTTCCTGCAGATATTCATGTACATGGGGTCCATTGCATACATAGGGGCTGTTATCTCCGTAAAGTCCATTATGGACAATACCGTCCGGATATGCCGGGTCTTTGGAAATCATACTGATAACGTCCATGCGGAAGCCGTCTACCCCTTTTTCACACCACCAGGTCATCATATCAAAAACTTCTTTGCGGACTTTTTCGTTTTCCCAGTTTAAATCCGGCTGTTTTTTGGAAAAGCAATGCAGGTAATACATCTCTGTTTCTTTGTCGTATTCCCATGCAGAACCTCCAAAGCATGCTCCCCAGTTATTTGGCTCTTTGCCGTCTTTTGGATCTTTCCAGATATAGTAATCTCTGTATGGATTGTCCTTTGACTTGCGGCTTTCCACAAACCAGTTATGTTCATCAGAGGTATGGTTTACAACCAAATCCATGACCAGTTTCAGACCTCTTTTATGCATCTCTTCCAGCATACGATCAAAATCTTCCATGGTTCCGAATTCTGTCATAATTGCCTGATAATCTGAAATATCATATCCGTTGTCATCATTTGGAGATTGGTATACCGGGGAGAGCCAGATAACATCTACGCCCAGCTCCTTTAAAATAATCCAGATGCTCCGTAATACCATTGATATCTCCGATTCCGTCCCCGTTGCTGTCTGCAAAACTTCTGGGATAAATCTGATAAATTACGCTTTTTTTCCACCATGCCTTATCCATATTTATTTCCTCTTTCTCTTGAATTTTTCTTTTTCTGATATTTATAGTATACGAAAATCCTTTCCCTTCTTCTTGCAATATGTTATTCTGTATTTGTACAATATTCACTTCTTATGAAGAATTCTATGGGATTTTTAAGGAGAACAAAAGACTATTATGAATAAAATTAACATTCAGGAGGAGGAACGTCATGGAACCCCCTACTTTCCTTTTCAGGCTTTTTCACAAAAAGACACCTGTGGACAATATTTTGCCCCTTATCACTGGCACGAGGAGGTAGAATTTCTCTATGTTACAGAGGGCAGACTTCTTTTACACACAGAAACAGAAACCTATCCCCTGCAGGCAGGGCATGTTTATTTTATTAATCCGGGAACGGTCCACGGCGTTTTTGGGGGACAGCCTCTGTTCTCATCACTATGCGCTGCTCTTTCCACTGGAATTTCTAAGCTTCGCCAGATATGATATCTGCCAAAATGAATTTTTAACGCCTCTGCTCTGTGGCAAACTCCGTTTTCCCTTTGGGGATAAACTCTCCCCCGCATGTACGGCAGTTATTGGGCAAAACATACAAAAAGCCGCTTTGTGCTACGGAAATGGAGATGCTCCCTGCCGCCCTCTGACTATAAAGATTGCCCTTTTGCAAATCTTAGAGGCGCTGTTTTCCAACCGGGCTTTTCTCAATGCAGAAACACCTTCCCATACTCAGGAAGAGCTTCTGCGCTATTCCCTGAAGCCTGTTTTTTCCTATATGGAGGAGCATTATATGGAAAAAATCACATTGGAACAGCTTTCCGGAATCTTACACATGAATAAAAACTATTTTTGCAAATTTTTCAAAGAAAAAGTTGGCAAAACTCCTTTTTCCTATTTGAATGAGTACCGCATAAACCAGGCGGCTGCCCTGCTTTTAAAAAGCAGCCTTCCCATCACAGAAGTTGCTTTAAATACAGGTTTTGAAAATATCAGCTACTTTATCCGGCAATTTAAACATTATCGAGGGTGTACGCCCTCTGCCTTTCGGAACCTGAAAACGCCCGGTTCTGTTCCCATTATATAGCTATATCTTCTTTTCTTTACGGAATTGTGATTTCGTCACAGAAGAAAAGAAAAAAACAGGATATACTAAGGTCATAAATTTGAAACGAAAGGCGGAACATTATGAGATTAAAAGATAAAGTAGCAATTATTACAGGGGGAAGCCGCGGTATCGGCTATGCCACCGCAGATGCATTTTTAAGAGAAGGCGCAGTGGTGATTCTTACGGCCAGCAGCTCACAGACTGCACAGAAAGCGGTTTTGCAGTTAAAAGAAAAATACCCGGATTCTACAGTAGCAGGTATCAGCCCGGATTTAAGCAATTTAAAAGAGGTAAGAGAAGAATTTAAAAGAGTGACTTCACAATATGGCTGTGTGGATATTCTGGTAAACAATGCCGGTGTTTCTGAAAGTACCTTATTTACCGATTACACTGAGGAAATGTTTGACCAGGTTATGGATTTAAACGTAAAAGGTGTTTTCAATGCCACCAAGGCAGCTTCTGAATGTATGGTTGCCAGAAAAAAAGGCGTTATCCTCACAACCTCCTCCATGGTAAGCATTTACGGACAGCCCAGCGGTATTGCTTATCCAACCTCTAAGTTTGCCGTAAACGGACTGACCGTTTCTCTGGCAAGAGAACTGGGTCCAAAGGGGATTCGTGTCAATGCCGTTGCACCGGGCATTACGGAAACAGATATGATGAAATCCGTTCCAAAGGAAGTTATTGACCCTATGATTGCTCAGATTCCACTGAGAAGACTGGGACAGCCTGAAGATATTGCCAATGCCTTTGTCTTCCTGGCATCAGACGAAGCCTCCTACATCACAGGCGTTGTGCTGAGTGTAGACGGCATGGCAAGAGTATAGGGCATAAGGAGAAAACCACATGAAAAACCTGTTATTTTTACTTTTCGGTTCCCTGTTTCTCCTCTCAGGGTGTGCATCTTCTGAAGATACCCCAAAGCAGAATTATAAACAAATTTCTCAGTCAGAGGCCGCAGAAATTCTGGAAACAGAGGAGGAATATATTCTTTTAGATGTGCGAACCCCTGAAGAATTTGCACAGGGACATATTCCGGGAGCCGTATGTATCCCAAACGAAAGTATTACAACTAAGGAAAGCCCAAAGGAACTGCCGGATAAAGACCAAAAAATCCTCGTCTACTGCAGAAGCGGCAATCGAAGCAGACAGGCTGCAGAAAAACTGGCGAAGCTTGGATACAGTCAGGTACTGGAGTTTGGGGGAATTATAGACTGGGAAGGAGAAATTGTAAGCGGGGAACAAACCGAATAGAGAAGAAGCAAAGCCACCCATACCCACAGAGGTATTGATGGCTTTTGCTATTTTTCTTGTCAGGTCAAAAGATTGTAATATCGTACTCTATGAAATTGTTTAAGATACTGTCGATGACGGTTTGCCCATACCCCGATATGCACTTCCTTCTTTTTTTTAGTTACCACACAAGGTATAAAATAATCCCCCTTCTTTTGATAAGTACCTCCCTGTTGTTCAAATAGTGCCATCATAAAAAATCCTCCTATAATTTGATTTATTATCATTTTACGAGAGGATTTTAGTTCTTACCAATGTGTGAATTTTATTCGTCCAACATCAATTTCCCATTCTTCGCTTTTGCTTTTAATCGTGCCATCTGCTCTTTTTCAATCTGTTGAATGCTCTTTTCAGGTATAGGCAAATCTTCCGGCATTGTGCCTCCGATTTTTGCAATGGCAGTACGCACTTCATGACCTACGGAATAGTGAACAGATGTGGCAGTTTTCGCATCTTCCACTTCATCTTTACGCAATTTTTCTTCTGTCTGAGAAATACGAAACAGGTTGGCAATCAACTCAGTACTTCCCATATAGCCTGCATTTTGAAAAATTGCAAATTCTTCATTCGTAATCACACCTGCTTTATGTGCAGTTTCCGCCAGCATCTGATTCCATTGTTTAATATCGCCTCGTACCACAAGCCTGCGATTATCCTCGCTAAGTTCATTGAAATGGTCTGCCACTTCCTGACGGTATGTTTGAATTGCAAAATAAGTTTGTCCCAATGCAATCACTTCTTTTCTTGGATCGCCATTCTGCACAATCAAATAACAGGCATATCTCGTCAATTCATAATCCAATACCGGCTTCGACGTTGCACCTGCATCTACGATTTTGCTGACCTCAGCAAAATCGCTGGAACTGTCATGCCCACTATTCTCACAAGCAACCATAGCACGATGAATCACTTTTTGAAAATTTCTCCACTGTGTATAATCAAGTGCCAAAGCAAGTTCCCTTGCACTCCAATACTCGGAACCGTCTTTACGCACTCGTTTAATATCTTCAAATCTCTTATATTCTTTTGCTATCAGTTTGCTCATAGACATCCTCCTCTTCTATGAAATCATCTTAAAATGCCGCAACGCTTCCTCAATCAACTTTTCTTTCTCCGGCGGACACTGTGGCTGTTTCGCATTTTCAGACTTTACCGTATTGTAATTCTCTCTTTCGATAATTCCATACTTTTGCTTTGTCTGAGCAATATACAGCGAAGACACCTTCACATCATACTTTTCCTTAATGTAATCCTTAATTTTCTGATAGGTTGCCTTTGGCCTCCGAAGCAGTCAAATCCAGTTCTGCCATATCCACGGTAATGTCGATATATGCGTCGGGAGTTTTTCTAACCAACTTGACAACCGTCTCAACATGTACGGTCTGACCAAATTGGTCTACGCAACATACTTTTTCTACTCGGTAACCTCTTCCCAGGAACATCTCCAAATCTCTCGCCAGGCTGGTAGGCTTACAGGAAATGTACACCAGCTTATCTACTCCGTAATCAATAATCTTCGGCAGCGCCTTGGGGTGAATGCCGTCCCTTGGCGGATCCAGCACAATGAAATCCGGCTTTTCTTTAATGGTATCCAGTACCTTCAGCACGTCCCCTGCAAGGAATCGACAGTTTTCAATACCATTGAGCTTTGCATTTTCTCCGGCTGCCACTACAGCCTCTTCCACGATTTCCACGCCAATGACTTCCTTTGCCACAGCAGCCAGTATCTGGGAAATGGTTCCAGTGCCGCTGTACAGGTCGAACACAGTCATATCCTTTGTATTGCCAATATATTCTCTGGCAGTTTCATAAAGCACCTCTGCCCCATAGGAATTTGGCTGGAAAAAGGAGAATGGAGTAATCTTAAACTTCAGCCCCAGAATCTCCTCATAGAAATAATCCTTTCCGTAAAGCACTCTGGTTTCATCACTTTTCACCACATCAGAAAGCGCATCATTAATAATATGAAGGAATCCCACAATTTTTCCTTCCAGCTTCAAAGACAGCAGACGCTCCTTTAATTCTGCAAAATCGGTTTCCTCCTGACTGGTTGTCACCAGATTCACCAGAATTTCTCCGGTTGTATTTCCTCTCCTTAAAAGCAGGTGACGCAAAAAGCCCATATGCTGCATTTTGTGATAATAGGAATAGCCCTTTTCCCTGCAATATTCCAGTACACAGGTCAGGATTTTTGTCATATCCTCATGCACCAGCTTGCAGTCACAGGCATTTAACACGTCATAGGTGCTGCCCTTTTTGTGCAGTCCCAGGGACAGGGGGCCATCCTTATATTCATCGCCAAAGGAAAATTCCATTTTGTTGCGGTAAGCAAACTCCTGGGGACTTCCCTTAATTCCTTCAAATACATAATCCGGATTTCCCTGCCCGTCTGTCTGTCCGCTCTGCAGCACAGCCGTATCTATCAGGCTCTTAATCTGCTCTGCCTTCATCTGAAGCTGGCTTTCATAAGACATGGTCTGATACATACAGCCTCCACAGGCAGGAAAAATACTGCATACAGGTTCTCTGCTTTCCAGAGGGGATTTTTCCAGAACTTCTAAAAGTCTTCCCTCCAGTCGTGTTCCCTTTTTCTTATTAATCTGAAACCGAATTTTCTGTCCCGGCATACCGTTTTTTACGGTTACGATTCTGTCTTCTACCTGCACTCTGCCTTTATTAGGGAAATCAACCCGCTCAATGATTCCCTCATAAACTTCACCTTTTTTCACCTTGTTCTTCCTTTCCTGATTCTTGTGGTACAGAAAAAGAAACCCCGGTTTCCCGAAGTTCCTATTTCTTTTGCATTTTTACTTTTCCTCTTCGTCCTCATCTTCAAAGTAATCATCGAAGTCATCATCAAAATCTTCTTCAAAATCTTCCAGATAGTCCGGAGTAAAGAAACGGTAAACCGCGTATGCGATTCCGGCAACGGCTGCCACTGCACCGATAATTGCCAGTACCACAATACGGTATTTTTATTCTTTTCTTCCTCTTTTTTCTGTAATGCTGTAATTAAATCTTCAATACGATTCATAATCTGCACCTTCCTCTCTTATGAAATTTCCAGAAATGTTTTCTGAAACTCTAATCCTCTAAACTCTGTGCAATTATTATACCACTGTACTCGAGATTTTACTATCCCTTCTTGAAATTTTCAAGATTTTCTCAAACTTTTTTCAATTTCGCAAAAGAAGCGAACATTTTTTTGATTCCTGCCTTATCAAAGTTTACCGTAACTTCATAGTCCCGTCCGCCTTCTGTGATATCTGTCACAACACCGACTCCGAATTTCAGATGTTTCACCGTATCCCCCACTGTATAATCCAGACCGGAAGCTTTTTTCACCTCAAACTGCTTTGGCACAAACGCCGGCTGCTTAAAAGCTTCCTTCATCTGGCGGTAAGTTTTTGGCATCGGAATGTCTTTTATCTTCTTTTCCTCAAAGCTTCTGCCCAGTTCCACCAGTTCTCTGGGAATTTCCCTGATAAATCTGGATACCTTATTATACTGCGTTTCCCCGCGAATCATACGCTGCTGAGCGCAGGTCAGTGTTAAATCTTTCATTGCTCTGGTAATTCCCACATAGCAAAGGCGGCGCTCTTCTTCTATTTCTGTTGGGTCATCTGCCGTGATGGTCATATAGCTGGGGAAAATTCCGTCCTCCATGCCTGCCAGATACACATAAGGAAATTCCAGACCCTTGGCGCTGTGAAGGGTCATCAAAAGCACCTGATTGTCATCTCCGTCCACAGAATCAATATCTGCCACCAGAGCGACTTCTTCCAGAAATCCGGAGAGGGTAGGTTCCTCATTTTCCTCTTCATAGGTCACAACCTTGGTAATCAATTCGTCAATGTTTTCTATTCTGGCTTCTGCTTCCTCTGTTCCTTCTGCCCGCAGTTCTTCCACATAGCCTGTATTTTCAATAATATCTTTCAAAAGCTCGGAAGGAGATAAATATTCCAGTTTACTTCTCAGACTCTGAATAAAATTCACAAAAGGCTGCACCTTGACAGCTGCTCTTCCCAGAGAGGAGATATTTTCTGCTTCCCTCAGCGCATCATAAAAACTGATTCCTCTTTCTGCAGCATAGTCCTGTACACGACCAAGAGTTGTGGCTCCGATTCCTCTTTTCGGTACATTGATAATTCGCCGTACTGCCAAATCATCTCTTGCATTGTCCACGGTCTTTAAATATGCCAGCAAATCCTTGATTTCCTTTCTGGCATAGAAGTTTACGCCTCCTACCAGCTTGTAAGGAATATTTGCCATAAGAAATTTTTCCTCAAACAGACGGGACTGGGCATTGGTTCTATAAAGAATAGCAAAATCCCGATATTCCCCGTCATGCTCTCGCACCTTTTTGCTGATATCTCCCACAATGTATTCTGCCTCTTCATGGGCGTTCATAAACTGGCGAAAATGCAGCTTTTCTCCCTCTTCATTTTCTGTCCAGAGAGATTTTCTCTTTCTTTCCATATTATTCTGAATCACCTGATTTGCTGCATTTAAAATATTCTGGGTGGAACGGTAATTCTGTTCCAAGCGCACCACTTTTGCATCAGGAAAGACTTTCTCAAATCCCAGAATATTCCCGATATTTGCCCCGCGGAACTTATAAATAGACTGGTCATCATCACCCACAACACAGAGATTGCGGTATTTTTCTGCCAGAAGGCTGACAAATTTAAACTGCGCGGTATTGGTATCCTGATATTCGTCCACCATAATATACTGAAAACGGTCCTGAAAATATTCCAGCACGTCCGGGCAGGAACGGAAAAGTTCTACGGTTTTCACAATCAGATCATCAAAATCCAGAGCATTATTTTTCTTCAGCTCCTTCTGATATTCCTTGTAGGCCAGAGCAATCTTCCTCTTGGAAAAATCAGACATCACATTAATTTCATATTCTTCCGGGCTTATCAACTCGTCCTTTGCAGAAGAAATCGCTGCCAGAATCGCCCGTTCCTTATACACCTTTGTATCAATATCCAGACGCTTGCAGATATCCTTCATCAGGGTCTTCTGGTCATCGGTATCGTAAATGGTAAAATTTGTGTCATAACCCAGACGGTCAATAAACCGGCGCAGCATTCTCACACAACTGGAGTGAAAGGTGGAAACCCAGATACTCTCTGATCCAAATCCCACAATTTTGTCTACACGCTCCCGCATCTCTCCTGCTGCCTTATTGGTAAAAGTAATTGCCATAATATTCCAGGGATTTACACCCTTTTCTTCTATTAAATAAGCGATTCTGTGGGTCAGCACTCTGGTCTTTCCCGAGCCTGCTCCTGCCAGAATTAACACCGGTCCTTCTGTATGAAAAACAGCTGTCTGCTGTTCCTGATTTAATGTATCGTAAATACTCATGTTTTTCTTCTCCTCCATATGTAAGTCAAAACATTTGTTCTTACAATATATCATATCCGGGAAGGGCAGGCAACCTTTTATGAAAAAAACGGCAAAACCGAAATACTTCCGATTCCACCGCTTTTTCTGATAGCTCTATATCAAATTTTAAAATATACCTGATATCTCTCATGGCAAATGCTATATAGAGGTACAAAAACAGTTTTTCCACAAATAAAGTGCAGATTTTCTTCTTTTCTCACCATATTCTCCAGATTTTCCTCTGTCAAACACAGATGTAAAAAGTCTTCCTCTTCTGTAAGCGCCGCCAACACATACGGGCCATAACATAGAGCTGCCACCTCCGGTTTATCCGGCGTCCTCTCCAGCCTCAGCGTACAGGAAAAGGCAAGTTCTATCTCACTGTTCTCTACCCCGGAAATTTTACAATAGCCATCGCTTAATTTTTCTGCCTCTACCTTTTCTCCATTGAGTTTTATCTGATAATCCCCCTTACACCAATAAGGAATGCGGATTTTTAAATCTCTGTTTCCTGTTCTTTTCACAAAAATCTTTACCTGTTCAGGCAAAAACGGCGAAATCTCCTGTCTTACTTCTATATCCTCCAAGTTTAAAACAGAAGGGATAAAAAGGTTTACATAAATACTGTTTCTGTCTGTAAAATAAATGGCTTCCGTGTATTTAAAATGGCTTTCCAGACCAGTACCGTGGCAACAGGAATTTTCATCGTCAAATTCTTTATGAAAGCCAGGTGCCAAAGGCATGAAATAGGTGCTGGCTCCTGTAGGAGCATGCTCACAGGAAGAAGCAATATGATTAAACATAGTTCTTTCATAATAATCCATATAAGAACTTACAGGCTCATATTTAAAGAGTTCTTTTGTCAGTTTCAGCATATTATAGGAAGCACAGCTTTCTGCTGTATTCTTGCTTAACAGGCTTCCTATCTCTTCCGGTCCGTGGAACATTTCCCCTTCTCCGGTACCTCCGATAGCATAAATATGGTCTTTGGTAACGCTTTCCCAGAAAAATCTGGAAATGTCGTAATAACGCTTTTCTCCTGTCACTTCAAAAAGCTTCATACAGCCAATAATCTGAGGAATGTGCTGATTTGCATGCAAAGTATCCAGCGCATCTATTTTCTGAGATAAAGGAAAAAACAGCTTATCATTGTCAAACATTCTGGAAGCCTTTAAATGTATTTCTTTTCCTGTAATCCCATACAGTCTTGCCATAACATCATTCATTCCGCCAAACTCACCGGCAATATAAAGGCTCCACATTTTCATCAGCACATGATGGGGCAGACGGGATAGACGATTATACACCCAATCCCCCAGTTTATCTGCAATTTCAAGTGCCTGAGGAATTTCCGCATACTCCCAGCAGTCCAAAAGACCGGCAAAAATTTTATGAAGTGTATAATAAGGCGCCCATATTTCCGGATAACGTACATATTTTTCCAAAAGGTCAAATTGTGTTTCATCATATCCGCTTAAAAAGCCCTCCTGAATATTTTCCATGCGTGAAAACGCTTCCTGACATTCCTTTAAGGAGTCACACATATAGACTGCTTTTTTTCTTATTTCTTCTTTTTTTCCTGCCCGATAGCAAAGTGCCAAGCCAGACAGATAATGTCCGGTTGTATGTCCTCTCAAATTGCTGTCCGGTGCGTCCCAGCCTATCATCTCCGGCGCCCCTTTTGTATCAAGGCCGCAGGCAGCTCTGAAATTATAAAGCATCTGGTCATCATTCACACTTAATAAAAATTCTTCTGACCACCCCTGTGCTTTTTCAAAAAAACTTTCCCCAAAAAGAACCGTATTTTTATCTGTTTCCTGTACTTTAGGAATCTGACTCATTTTTTGAATCTCTACGCAGTCTTTCACCTCTACAGTCACCGGCACCTCTACCTGTGTCCCTGCGATCTTCCCATGCTCCTGTACAATTCCTGTATTCTCATAAATACGTTCTCCCAGATTCTCCCATTCTACAAGATGGGGAAGCACTCTCCCCTCCTTTGTCTGAATAACAACTGCAGTAGGAAGATAAAATACTTTTCCTTTTTCAGCCTCTAAACGGACTGGAAAAACTTTGTCTATCTGTATCTTATTTTCCTCTTCCAGTACCCGCACCTCAAATACTCTCACTGCCTTTTCTTTTCCATAGCGAAGAGTTGCTGTAAGAGGAACTGTGCGGCTTCCCATTCCATATTTAGGTCGTGTAACCTTTCCCTGTGTACTGATAATTCTGTCATGTCCTGTTTCCCAGGTGATCTCGGAACCATTCTCTCCTTTTACCGGAAGATTCAAATCAAATTCTACAGTTCTGATATTTCCAATATATAAGCTATCTCTGTCTTTTTGCACAATTTCCAAATCTGTCATTTTAAGCTTCCTTTCCATAAACATTACCGTCTATATCGTATAAATTTTTTGTTTCGTTCCAGGGTATTGGGAAACCTTTATCCGGATAAAACTCCTTGAAAAATTCATAGGCCTCTCTATCATAGCGCATTAGCTCTTCTCTGGTATTTACAGGTCCCCGGATACCATCCCACTGCCCGTCTTTTCCCTCTTCCATAACGTTAAACCAGATTGTAGTGAGGGTTGCAAAATATTCTTCATAATTACTGATTGCATAAGTATTCGGCCACTTTCCTGCATTTTTTGCATGCTGATACAGGATTCTGAATTGTTCTGCAAGAGTTCTGTCCTCTAAATGCTCTACACCGATTAAATGAATTCCGTGAGCAAACTCATGAGCCAAAATCAATTCTTCCCTATATTTTGTAGCATGCTCTCCTTCCAAAATCCGCAGTACATTTGCTTCTGAAATAGAACTGATCGGATTTTCTATTACGCCGCCATATCCTTCTACATACCTGTGCATATAAAGGCAGCCCACTCGATGCTCCGGTATATCATAAGCGTCCTCTCCCAGTGGATAAATAGCAAGCTCTGCACCAAATTCTATCATTTTCTCTGCTGCTGCTTTTTGCTTTTCCAACATGATATCCATAATTGCTACTGCCATTTCATGCGCTCTGTCACTCACCTTATCATTGGATTTAATAACAATACCACAGTCTGTTTTGGAAAATTTTGTGTAATAAGGCTCCCATGTCACAGAATACCTTTTATCGCTGTTTACAGTCATGCCTCTGGCATTTGCCACCTTCTCTATCCAAATTTCCATATTCTCTACAGCCTCTGAACCGACCGGCTGTTCTAAGGATACGGTTGTCCGCTTCTTTTTCGGTTCATATACGGTACCTACATGCCATTCCTCACTGTCTGTCCGTTCGTGAAGAGGAAGTTCCTGTCCTTTATAAAGAATATGGTAGGCAGAAGTCATACCCCCATTTAACGCCAGCTCCTGATTCCAGTAAATCTCCACATGCGTCGTATCTATTAACAAAATCTTCAAAGGTTCCGGTGCTTCTGAAATTCTCACTCCCATATTGCCCCTCCTTTTTATGCAATATCCCTTTCAATGTGATTCGAAAAAAGAAATACAATAACACTTGTAATAATCAGCACAACTGCCATAATCGGGAATAAGGTCATCTGTGCATCCGAGGTTGTAAAAAATTTCAATAATATCATAGTGATTCCATTTGCAATGGATGTACTCTGACTCCATGCGGACTGCATCTGGGTTTCAAAGGATTTTGGTGATAACTTTGCAGTAATGGAGTTACCAATCGGATAAACCATATTATCGCCCATTGTCATAAGGAAGTAAAAAATAATTGGAAATACCGGACTGATATTTTCTGTAATTCCCAGTATCATTGGTATGGTAAGGGCAATATAAGACAAAGCGTATGCCATAATACCGGCACTGAATTTTTTGGAGGTAGATACTTTTCCTACTTTTGTTTTGGTCCATAGAAATACAAAAACCGGTCCTAAAATCAATCCAAACACATTATAAATAGAAGTAAAGGTTGCTGGTGCAAATTCAATCCCCAACATATGGCGATTTACCTTAGCTTCTACGAAAACAGCTAATGCAGAGGTAATCATAACCGTTGAAGTAGCCACTACAATCTGTGCACAGAACAGTTTTAAAAACGGTACCAGCTTCTTTCTGTCCTGTGTGCTGATTTTTTTGTTATTAAACAGCTTATACAAAAATAAAATAGGAATAATAAATGCTGCTGTTGTCAGTACATTAATAACACCATCAAAGGTTAAAAGCCCTGTAGATACTGTGAGTCCAATAATCACACCCCCAATTAACAGTACAATGGCTGCAACTGTTCCCACCTTTTTCGCCTCTTCTTTTGTAAGAGGATTGACAGGTCTTTCCCCAATAGTTCCGAAAAATTTGTTTCTTGTAAAGAAGATAACAGCCGCATATGCCAATGCCCATGCTGCTCCGATAGCAAATCCAATATGATAATTACTCTCTCCAATAAACCCTACCAGTACCGGAGCCACCACACCGGAAATTGCATTTGCTACTGTATGAATGGTATATGCACCATCCCGTCTTGCAGAATCATCAGTGGCATACATCTGTCCAGTAAGAGAACTGTTGCTTGCTCCCATAACCGGCAATGCCATAAGGATTAAACCAATAACAGCAAACACACGTCCCTGAGCCAGCGTTACAGGTGGAATTGCAAACAGGCCAAAAGCAATAGCCTTCACAATATTTCCCACTACTAAAGCATTTCTGGCTCCAAGCACACGGTCTGCAAACCAGCTTCCAATAATAACAAACAAGGAGTTGCCTGCTCCCATGGCAGCAATCATGGTCGCTGCCTGTCCCTCTGTAAAGCCAAGCCCCTTTGTATATGGCGCATATAGATAATATACCAATACTGCATAGACAGCCGCCCATGCAAAAGAATTACAAAGGTTACCAAAAGCTAAGGCTCCTACTCCCTTAGGGTGTCCGAAAAAAGCTCTGTCATTTAAAACTGCCTGATTTTCCGGACTGATTTCTGAAGTTTCCCGTTGTCTGCTCATATTCATTTCTCCTTTTTTCTCTTAATTCTTTCTTTTTATAATTCCTTATAAAATAATTAACTCTTCTGTAATCTGAGGAGTCAGACATTCCCCTCCATCTTTTTGTATGAGATAATCATCTTCTATCCGAACTCCTCCAAGTCCCGGCACATAAATCCCCGGCTCCAAAGTATGTACTACCATTTCCTCCATGGCATATGCATTGCCAGGCCCCAAAAATGGATTTTCATGAATATCCAGCCCAAATCCATGTCCCGGTCCATGAACCAATGAATATCCGGCTTGCTCAATAACACTTCTTATGGCGCCATCTACTGCTGAAGCCTGTACCCCGCACTTTAAAAGCTCTCGTCCTGCCTGCTTTGCTTCATATACCACCTGATAAATTTCCTGCAATTTTTTGTCCGGTTTTCCGACGGCAAAGGTTCTGGTAATATCCGAACAATATCCCTGATATTTTGCCCCAAAATCAACAGTAATCATATCTCCCTTTTCTATCTTTCGCCCGGTAAGACTGGCGTGAGGATTTCCTCCATTGTCAGATCCGGAAGCTACAATGGTATCAAAGCTTACGGCTTCGCTTCCTCTGACTCTGAATTCTGCTTCTAATATATTTCTCAGTTCCATTTCTGTCATTCCCACAGAAACTTTAGGCAAAAAGGCTAAGAAAGAATCCTCGGTAATTTTACATGCCTGTTTAATAAGCTCTAACTCTTCTTTCTCTTTTACCCTGCGCAGATTTGAAACATAGGGTTTACAGAACTCAAGACTGCCTTCCCAGACCTGTGAAAGCTCTTGATAGCTTCCATGGGAAATATCATAAATATCTACTGCCGCCCTTTTTATTTGCAACTGATGCAGTAATAATCCGGTTTCTTTGTAAAGGCTACTTCCTGACCTCCAAAGAAGAATCTCCCAATTTTCTGTTTCCATAGCTGCCTGATTTGTAAATCTCCCATCTGTAATAAAAAACTGTTTTTTCTCTGTAAGTACCAGAACAGCTACTTTATCCTCTCCTGTAAATCCACTGAGATAACGAATATCGGTTCCCCTTGTCAGAAGAAGTGCGTCGAGCCCATCTTCCAAAAATTTTTTTTGTATTTTTTCTACTCTTTTTTGATAATTCATACGGATTCCTTCTTTCCCATGAGCATTTTGACAGAAATTGCTTTGTGGCTGAAACATACGGCCATTCCCACAATACAGGTAATCAAACCGATTCCCAGAAAATATCCTGCCTCTGCTCCTTCCTTATAAAAGTTTACGGCCAAAGTACTAAGTCCTGCTCCTGTAGACTGACTTAATTTCCAGATAGTAAACATCTGAACAGTAAACGCTTTCGGGGCAATGGCTGCTGTACAGGAAGGTCCTGTGGGACTGGTAATTGCTTCACCGGCAATAATAAACAGATAAAAAATCAAAAGCCATAAAGGACTGACCTTTGTTTCCTTTGTAAACATCACAAACGGAATTATCATAAATAAAGGTCCTGCTCCCCACAAAACTGTTCCTATTCCAAATTTCAAAGGTGTGTCCGGCTGTTTCTTTCCAAGACGAATCCATAAAGCACTGACTGCTATTCCTAAAATTACTGCGTATACTGCAGGCACTGTCTGGAAGGCTGCAGGTGTAAGCTCGATGCCGAAGATATTAAGATTTACCCTCTCTGCGCATAAACTGCCAGAATTCCTGTAGACTGATTCCATACCATCATAGCCAGACTGTTACAGAGAAACAAAACAAAAAACATTTTTAACTTTATTCTGTCTTCTTTTGTTATTTTTTTGCTTTTTCCAATATATACCAAGTAAACAATAGGAATGAAAATAGCAATGGTACTGACTGTATTGGCAAAAGAGGTTGGCGTAAATATGCCTGTATAAAACAAAGTCAGAATAAGCAATACAAGGATTCCCAAACCTGACACTAATTTAAAAATCAGCTTTCTCTTCTCTTCCTGGGAAACCTGGTCATCTGGTTCTGTGCCTACATTTCCGTAAAGCTTCTTTTCTGTAAGCAGATAAATGAGAAATCCCAACGCCTGCAAAATCGCTGCAAACAGAAATCCAATATGATATCCCAGTATCTGTGCAATCGTTCCCGTAATGACTGGAGCTATAGCTCCTACATTATTCATAATATAGAGTATGGAATAACCACTATCTCTTCTGGTATCGCCCTTTTCATAAAGCTTTCCGGTTAATGCGTCCAAACTGTTTCCCATAGCCGCACCAGACATCAACAGCAAAAACTGACTTCCAAGGTAAAGAGGAATTCCGCCTGTAGGAACAACCAGTAACACATATCCCAACGTTTTAATAAAAAATCCAATTCGAATGGCTTTTCGAATACCTATAAAACGGTCTGCCATATAACTTCCTAAAATTCCGCAAAGGAATGATAAAGTGCTGTAAAGAGATATGAATTGTGCTGCGTTTGCCTGGGAAAATCCCAATCCTCCAGCTGCCATATCCGCATACAGATAATAAATTAAAATAGCACTCATTCCGTAATTGGCAAAGCCCTGGCACAATGTCATAAAAGAAATTGTCCCCAGTCCCATAGGATGCCCCAGAAATCTTTTGTCTTCTCTAAAATTTATCCTTTCATTCATTTTTCTCTCCCTTTTATTTTCATAATTATGAATTATTTTTCATTTAAATGAATTCATGAGAGCATTATAACTCTTGTTGTGCATACTGTCAATAAATTATTATTTTTTTTCCCATTATTATCATTTTTAACAAAAAAGCAAAAAAAAGACCCCTTTACGGAATCTTTTTTTGTTCCACTGTTCTATTTACTATTTTTTCTGATAAACCCAGTATGTTACTACCTTTTCATCGGAATCATTCCATATACGATGAGCTGTCTTCTCTGGAATATACACAGAATCAAATTTGTGCAATTTGTATATTTTCTCTTCTAGCTCTAAAGATAGCTCCCCTTCCAAAACCGTACAAGTTTCCGAATACAAATGTCTGGAAAGAGGACCTAACCGAATTTCTCCAGGCCAAATGGTCAGCACCTCATAAATCTGGGCATCATACCCAAAATCAATAAGACGAACCTCCATATTGTAATCCTCGTATCTGTGTATACGCACTTCTTCAGCTCGCAAAACCTGCTTTTTTCTCCCTTCGGAAGTTAAAAGTTCTATTAAGTCTATACCCAGGGAGGAAGTAACCATATGAAGATTTTCCAAGGTAGGGCTTGTCTTTCCTGTTTCCAAGTTGCTCAAATATCCGGCCGACAATCCTGTATACTCCACCATATCTTTTAATGTAAGCCCTTTTTCTTTACGAATCTTACTGATTTTTTCTCCAATTCCACTTAAATCAAGTTCTTTCATAATCCCTCTCCTAAAAAAGAGGCTGTTCCCAAAACAGCCCCTTTCTTTTCCCTATCTGTAAATAATATCCTCTCTGCCCGGTCCATTGGAAACCATGGTAATGGGGAATCCCAGCTTTTCTTCCACAAATTCAATATATTTGCGGCAGTTCTCCGGTAAGTCCTCATATTTTTTAATGCCCCTGATATCGCACTTCCAGCCCGGCAGCACCTCTAATACCGGTTTTGCCTTTTCCAGAAGATGGGTAGTAGGAAATTCTGTGGTGATTTCACCGTCAATTTCATATCCCACACATACGGGAATTTCATCTAAATAACCCAGCACGTCCAGAACCGTAAACGCCACGTCCGTGGTACCCTGAATACGGCAGCCGTATCTGGAAGCCACACAGTCAAACCAGCCCATACGTCTTGGACGTCCTGTGGTTGCTCCATACTCTCCGCCATCGCCGCCTCTGCGCCTTAATTCGTCTGCTTCCTCACCAAAAATTTCAGACACAAAAGCCCCTGCGCCTACTGCGCTGGAATATGCCTTGCACACAGTAATAATCTTCTTGATTTCATAAGGAGGCACTCCTGCGCCTACTGCACCATAAGCAGCCAGGGTAGAGGAAGAAGTAACCATCGGATAAATACCGTGATCCGGGTCTTTTAAAGAGCCCAACTGTCCCTCCAGCAAAATCTCTTTGCCCTCTTTTATAGCGTTCCACAGAAGAAGAGAAACATCGCAGACATACGGTGCAATCATCTCCTTGTACTGCATCAGCTCTTTCACAATATCCTCAGCCTTTAAAAGCGGTTTGTGATACAAATGCTCCAGTAACACATTTTTCTTGTCACAAATATTTTCTGCTTTCTCCCTCAGAGCAGCTTCGTCCTCAAACAGCTCGCTGACCTGGAAACCGATTTTTGCAAATTTATCTGAATAAAACGGTGCGATTCCTGATTTGGTAGAACCAAAGGATTTCCCTGCCAGACGCTCTTCCTCATACTCATCAAATTTAATGTGATAAGACATGACAATCTGCGCGCGGTCTGATACCTTGATATCCGGCATAGGCACTCCCTTTTCCACAATAGACTGAATCTCTTTAAACAGTACCGGGATATTCAATGCCACACCGTTTCCGATAATACTGGTGGTATGGTCGTTAAAAACACCGGAAGGAAGTGTGTGAAGTGCAAATTTTCCATAATCATTTACGATTGTATGCCCTGCATTTGCACCGCCCTGAAACCGTACGACAATATCTGCGTTCTGCGCCAGCATATCTGTAATTTTGCCTTTGCCTTCATCTCCCCAGTTTGCCCCAACTACTGCTTTTACCATATCTTATTCCTCCTGTAAGGTTGCACTCTTTTCAATTACTACAGTATCATACACCATTTTTTTTCAGAAATAAAGTAAAAATTTTATCTTCTCCTGAAAAGAATAAACAGTACCGCGCTGATTCCCATGAGAATCGGGTAAAACAGATACGGCATAATCTGCACAGGTGACAGGGACGCCAGTCCTGCTGCAGTCAGAAGCTGTGCGCCATACGGAATCAACCCCTGTCCCACAGAAGCAAAAATGTCCAGAAGAGAGGCACTTCTCCTTGGAGATACCTCAAACTCTTCACTGATTTCCTTTGCAATGGGTCCTGCCATAACAATGGCTACCGTATTGTTTGCTGTACAGCAGTCCACCAAAAATACCAACGCAGAAATTCCGAATTCTCCGCCCTTTTGTCCCTTGATATTGCGTTTAATCATGTTCAGGATAAAATCAATACCGCCGTATTCTTTTACCAACGCTACAATGGCTGCAACAATAATAGAAATCACGGTGATATCATACATACTGGTAACGCCTTCTCCCATTTTCTGGAACATCTCGCCCAAAGCAAAAGCGCCTGTCCCCACACCTACAATGGCTGCAAGCACAGTTCCTGCAATTAATACCACAAACACATTGATTCCGATTAAAGCTCCGATTAACACTACCAGATAAGGAACGACTCTGATAATCTGGTATTCCAAATCTTTGTCTATATTTCCCGCACCTCCTCTTGCCAGGAAAAAGAACAAAATGGCTGTCAGAACAGCTGCCGGAAGCACAATTAAAAAGTTTTCCTTAAACTTATCTTTCATTTCACAGCCCTGAGTTCTCACGGCTGCAATGGTGGTATCTGAGATCATGGACAGATTATCCCCAAACATGGCGCCACACACAATGGCTCCCATACAGATTGGCAGGGCAATGCCTGTCTTTTCCGCAATCCCCACACCAATAGGCGCCATAGCGGTAATGGTTCCCACAGAGGTTCCCATGGACAGGGAAATAAAACAGCCGATAATAAACAGACCAACCACGGCAATGGACGCCGGCATAATGGACAGTCCCAGATTTACCGTACTTTCCACACCGCCTGCTGCTTTAATGGTTCCTGAAAAAGCTCCTGCTGCCAGGAATATCAGGCACATGGTTACAATATTTTCTTCTCCGATTCCTTTGGAAATAATTGCCAGTTTATCTGCAAAGCGCACTCTGCGGTTTTGCATAAATGCCACCATAAGGGCAATCAGAAAACCAACAATTGCCGGCATGGTATAAAAATCATGGGAGAGTATCCCTGCTCCGATAAAAATCACCAGAAACACGCCAATAGGCAAAAGGGCTATGGCATTTCCGTTTTTCTTTTGCTTCATAAAATAATTCTCCTTCCCGATAAAAAAGAAAAAGAGGGTGCTGCACGGCTCTCAATATGCTTTTCATGCAGCAACCTCTTCTCTTCTATATCTTTACACGTTAATCTCTGCTGTCATTCCAAGAAGTTCTTTGTTTGCTTCCAATACAGGATTTACGACCTTGTTCAGGAAGTTTTCCACCTGTACGGCTGCCCTTCCTGTATATTTTGCAGGGTCCATGGTCTTCTGAAGGTCTTCCAGACTCATATTAAATGCAGGGTCTGCTGCAATCAGTTCCAGAAGATTGTTATCCTTACCTTCTACTTTTACATTTTTTCCTGCTTCCATAGAAAGTTCACGGATTCTTTCATGGAGTTCCTGACGGTCACCGCCTGCTTTTACTGCGTCCATCATAATGTTTTCTGTAGCCATAAACGGCAGTTCGCTTCTTAAACGTTTCTCGATTACTTTTGGATATACCACTAATCCGTCCACTACGTTTAAGCACAAATCCAAAATACCGTCAATGGCAAGAAATCCTTCGGGAACAGAGAGTCTTTTATTTGCAGAATCGTCCAGCGTTCTCTCAAACCACTGTGTTGCAGACGTAATCGCCGGATTTAAAGCGTCAACCATGACAAAACGGGAAAGGGAAGCAATTCTCTCACTTCTCATAGGATTTCTCTTGTATGCCATGGCAGAGGAACCAATCTGGCTCTTTTCAAACGGCTCTTCCACTTCCTTTAAGTGCTGTAAAAGACGGATATCATTAGAAAATTTATGCGCGCTGGCTGCGATTCCTGCCAGTACGTTCAAAACTCTTGTATCCACTTTTCTGGAATAAGTCTGTCCGGAAACAGGATAACATTCTTTGAATCCCATTTTTTCTGCAATCATGGGGTCAATCTTATCAATGGTTTCCTGATCTCCGTCAAAAAGTTCCAGAAAACTTGCCTGTGTTCCTGTGGTTCCTTTTGAACCTAACAGTTTCATTGTGCTGAGTACAAATTCCAAATCCTCTAAATCCAGAAGGAATTCCTGTATCCACAGTGTTGCTCTTTTTCCCACTGTAGTAGGCTGTGCAGGCTGAAAATGGGTAAATGCCAGAGTTGGCAGTGCTTCATGCTCTTTTGCAAATTTTGCCAGTTCTGCAATCACATTCACCAGTTTTTTTCTCACCAGTTTCAGGGCTTCGGTCATGACAATAATATCAGTATTGTCACCGACATAGCAGCTTGTAGCGCCCAGGTGGATAATGCCCTTTGCCTTTGGGCACTGTACGCCATAGGCATATACATGGGACATTACATCGTGGCGAACCTGTTTTTCTCTCTCTTTTGCCACTTCGTAGTTAATATCTTCGGCATGTTCCTTTAACTCGTCAATCTGCTCCTGTGTAATCGGCAGTCCCAGCTCTTTTTCTGTTTCTGCCAGAGCAATCCAAAGCTTTCTCCAGGTGCGGAATTTCATATCTGGAGAAAAAATATACTGCATTTCTCTGCTTGCATAACGTTCGGATAATGGACTTACATATCTGTCTGTACTCATATTCATTTACCTCTCTGTTCTTCTACATCTATCACGCAGTTAATACACATGGATTATATCGCAACACTTCTGAAAAAACAAGTTTAAAATCCTGTACTCCTGTGATAATCCTGAATAAATCCCTCTAAAAGACGCTCTGCTTCTTCCCCGGACACCTTTTGAGCCTTTTTCGCACTCTCCTTCAGACTTTCTGCAATTTCCTCCTGTTCTCCTGCTTCTGCCCCTATCTCCCTGCAGATTTTGGGAAATTCTTCGGAATTCTGCATATAGCACACAGTGAGATAATGCTTTAATACCTGCTTTGTATGAAGCAGATTATAGGCCTTTTTAAAGCATTCTGCTGCCTCCTTAAGCTGAAATAAATGCAGATACGCACAGCCCATGTTGTGATAAATACCTCCGTTAAACTGTTCTCCCAACCCTTCCTTATCTTCTTTTTGAAGGGCATTTTCATAAATCTTCACAGCATTGACATACATGCGGTTCTCCACCAGATAATCACCCTTTTTCTTCTCCCGAAGTACCTGCGGCTGTTGGTTTAAGAGAGTCAGCTTTTGGTTCAGCTCCTTAAACTCGCTGTGGGTCAGATAATTGATTTCTTTAAATACTGCCAGAATAAACTCCGAGGTTCCCAGATTTTCCTCCAGAATCTTATAAAGCCGTCGGTACAGCTTTTCAAGTCCCAGTTCCTTTCTCAGCCAGTCACAAAGATGCTCGTTTAAAATCGTTTCGTCCAGAAGATAAATATTATGGTAAAAATAATAACAGAGTTCTTCAATGGAATAGATATTTGTGCTGATGTTTTCAATATAATAGGGCAGTTCTGCTCTTTTTAACTGACATAAAATATATCCGCTCATTGTCTTTTTCTCCTTTACCATGATACTTTTTCTATCCAGCATTTTCCCTCTGAAGGAAACAAATCTCCAAATCCCAAATCCTCTGCCTGTATCACGCAAAGTTCCGGAGATTCATAGGAAAGGCACACCCGCAGTCTGGTAGTCTTATTGGGACGCTTGGGCAGCCCCTCCAGCTTCATGCTGTATCTGGTCTTTCCGGTTCCCTCCATGGAAGTAACCAGAAATTCCAAATCCTCTCTGCCATCTAAAATCAGTTCGATTTCCGTATGAATTTCATACCAGTTTTTCCCTGCTTCTATAAGCGAGTACGTTTTTGGCGAACCGTTTACCAGCATTTCCATGGCGACATTGTGTTTTACCAGAGAAGGACCAAGATACAGATGCCCCTTTAATATGCCTTCCTCGCATTTTTCCCTGGCTCCGTAGCAGGCGCCCTTTACATACAGATTATTTCCATAAAAAACATGACGCTGATTCCTGCAGAGAAGAGGCGTGGATCGCACTGCCCACTCCTGGTCAAAGCCCTCTCCCACAATATAAATACTGGAATAAGTATCTGTGCCACAGGAACGCTCAATCAGACGGTAAAAATTTTCGTCCCGCTCTATTGCATCTGTTGGAAGTTCTGCCGTAATGCCATGCTCAATCACAGCCGTAACCGGTCGCTTCTGATTATCCGTCACCAGCCTTGCAAAGGATACCTGATTTTCCTCAAACAGAAACCAGCCGATTTTTCGATTCCAGTTGTCCTTACGGTGATTCATAACATAGTAATAAAAGCTTTCATCATAATCCTGGAGAAAAATCTGCCCTCTGGAAAATCCCAGACTTTCGCCTGCCTGATACACATTTTTCACCATATCTGCAGAAAGCCTGGGAACTGTAAGCATCAATGCCTTTATCTGCCTTGCAGGCTCTGCAATTCCAAGAAGAGAAATACACCCCTTTAAATACACTGCCAGAAGGTCTGCAGGCTTTCTCAGGCTATTATCAATACTCACTTCTTCTGTACTTCCAAAAATCCCCAAAAGCCCGGTAAGGGAAATCTCTCCCTCCTGACGCGCAAAATATTCTGCCTCTATGCCATAGTGCCACACCTCTTCCCCCGGCTTTTTGGAAAGCTGTGTGGGAAAAAGATACTGGTTGCTGCCTGCCTTTACGGAAACAGAAATCGGTTCTTTTTCTCTGCGGTCATAATAACAAATCTGGGACTGGCTTTTACCGATTTCCAGACCTGCTATAATATTTCTTGTTTCATTCATCATTTCTGCCTCCTAATCCAACAGAGCAAACAGCTCCTTTACCTGCTGTTCTCTTTCCATATAGGTTTCTGTCATGCGCTGCAATTCCTCTGTCTGGTTCTTTTCTTTGAGCTGCAGCATAGTATTTAACATCTGATACTTACTGCTTCCCTGCATATCCCCTTCTTCCACAGTCAGGATTTCCTCCTGCGTCATCTCTGTGACGCCGTCCTTTTCAATGACAAAATGATAATGCAGCTTTTCTCCGTAGAACAAAACAAACTCTCGATTATAAATTCCCTGATACCTCTCCTTTAACGGCTCTCTCTTCTCCTCTGTGCGTTCTCCCCGTTCAATATAGGAATACAAAGTTACTTTGGCGTTATGATAAGTCCTGCACTCTACAAACAGTTTGTCCTCTAACTGACAGGTACCAAGAAGTTCCCTTGGCAGCTCCTGAAAAAAGGCAAACTGCAGACGATCCCTTGCACATTCTGCCAAAATCTCCTCTGCCAGCTCTTTTCTTCTCTGATTCCAAATGCCGGTTTCTCCATAGTGCTTCAGAAGCGAAATTCTGCAGATGATATCAGATTCCCATTTTCTCTCCAGTACCTTTTCCAGGGCTTCAAACAAAAATTCCTCTTTTTCCTGTTCTCCCAGAAAATAAGCATAACACTCAAAGGTGAGATAAGAGAGAATCACCTGTTCCTTCCCGCTCTGGCTGATATAATTTTTCAGCACAGAAAGTCCCTTTTCATGGCAGACTCTGGAGAACATACTGCACACCAAAATCCGCTCCTCCAATTGGTAGCAGTCCAGCGCAAAGCCCATTGCCCGCTCCCAGAGCCTTACCATTTCGTTTACCGGTCCCTCAAAGTGCTGCACCAGATATTTCAAAAGCACCTCATCATAAACACCGGATTTTACAATATATCCTGCCAGAAGTAGCAATTCTTCCTCATATTCAAATTCCAGTCTTAAAATCATCTGGCTACACAGCCTGAGCAAAATCGGCATTTCAATTTTTTCGTATCCGTATTCACAGATTAAATCATAGGCTCCCACAAACATTTCCTGCTTTACCAGAATGGTAATCAGCAGACATTTATTCACCCTTGCAAAAGCACGGAAATCCATTTCCCTCAGGGACTCCCTTAAATTCCGGTTGTCCATCTGGGATTCATAATATAAAAGTAGCTTTTTTCGGATATTCTGGCGATAGTCCTCGCAAAAACTTTCCTGCTTTAACACAGACTCAAAGCAGGATACATTTTCCTCTGTCACTGTACACTCATGCTTCAGTTCGCCACAAGTATGAAGCAACATGCCCGGATATTTCTTTCCGTCTTTTCCAAGCTTTCCTGCCAGTTCCTCCATATCCAGCAAGTGATGCACATTATAATCCACTGTACTCACATACCTGCGCTGACTGCTGTCCTCAAATACAATAGCGGCGTCCTTTGTATAGAGAGAAATATAGGCAGTCCGGTCTGTACAGAGATAGACCTGCTCCTCTTTCATGGAGGCATGGCGCACAATCACCTTTCTTATCTTGGGATCATCACAGTAAAGGCGACAGGTAAACAACACTCTTGCCAGAGCTGCCCGTACATTTTCATCATTGGAATCCACACAGAACTCCTGATATACCACAGCAAAGTCTTCATTTATCCGTCCTTCTTTGATTTTCTCCTTTGCAAATTCTTCCATATTTTTTTTATATGTCTGGTAAGTTTCTTTATCTATCTCTTTGTTGCGAATCACATTGCTGTACACAAACGCCTTTTTTGTATCGCTCAATGTATTGTTGTATCCGAAATACAGGCGTATCACCTTTGGCAGAACCTTCTGATAATTTCGACTCATGGTTTCAATATAATATTCATATAAGCCTGTGATTTTCAACTCTGCCTGTACAGCCAGCTCATACCACCGGAAATATTCTGCCTTTCTGGGTTCTCCCTTCATAATCAACTGACAGATACCCTTGACTGCATGCACAGAGGGATATTTTTCGTAGATGCAGGTCAGAATGTTATAAACCTTTTCGGAAAATCCCTTCATCTGTCCCGCAAGGTCAATGGCACGGAACGCCATTTCTTCTGTGAGAATCCCGTATTTTTCCGCAAAAAGATACACCTGTATGATAAATCCGTTCATTTTTCGAAAAACAGAACCATCTTCTGCTGCCAGTCTGCATGCCGCCAGATAGAGAAATGGACTTCTGCATCCGATTCTGTACTGCTCTTCTAAAAGAAACATCTTTCTGGACTGGGTACGCAGATGCTCCTCGTCTAACTGAAAAATCATGGAAAGCAACAGCAGGCTGTCCACTCTTCTCTGGTATAGTTGATGCAGACGCACTGCTACAGATTCTTTAGACTGCATATTCCGCTCAGAAATCTCATTGAGATACAAAAATGCCCCCTCCAAAATTTCCTCCTGCTGAATCCTCTGATTGTTTTCCAGAGAATCCAAAAGTCTTCTGGCTTCTTGCTTATTATCTGCCCGCACCTGTATATATGCCTCAAAAAGCTGACATTCTGTGGAATAGTATCCCTTTTCCTTTAATTCTTCCAAAAGCGCTTCCATATCCATACACCATTCCCTGATGTCCTTTTTCCCTAATTCCATCATCAGAAAGGCTCTGGCTGCCTCCAGCTTTTTTTTCTTCTCATATGCGGTTACATTGACCTGAATCTTTCCGTTTTTTGACGCCATAATTTCATAAGTAATAGTTTCATACACGGTTTTTATGCGGATTCTGCCAAAATTCCGTCCTCTGCCAAGATATTCCCTGCGTATAATATACTCCAGATCATAGACACTTCCGATAAAGTGTCCATCGTGAATTACTCTCTTTTCTACCTCCAGAAATTCCCCCTCTGCTTCGATTTCTGCCCGCAGAAATCCCCAGCCGCTTCTTCTGATTCGCAGGGTATCCTTTAAAGAGGTCTGCACTTCATACAACTCCAGCCTGTCCTTTTCCAGTGTAAGGCGCACTGGTTCCTTTAACCCTGCACCTATGAGAAATTCCTCCAGATTCTGATAAGGTACCGGTGTCTTCACCATTGCAGCATAACACGGCAGTAACTCTTCTCTGCCTTTTAACAGTCTTTTAAAAGACGGATCTATAAAAAGCTGATAGGCCTCTCTAAAATCCTCTTTTGCCAAACTGACAAATTCTTCCAAGTTCCCCACAGTTCCCTGAGAAGTACGCACCTGGGGCTTTTTCATCTCCACGAAAAAAGGCACCCGGTAAGTTCCAATACCAGTGCTTAAAACGATTTCCCCTTCTATGCAGTCTGTACTCTCCAATCCCTTTGTGTCGATTCCATAGGGAAGAATAATCTTTTCTCCCGAAAATTTTTCTTTTCCCAGAAGAAATCTGCGGTGAGTGGAATATGCCATTCCTTTTATTTTTCTTCCGTCCCGTGCTGCGAACTGCAATTCTCCTCTTACCTTTTCTTCCGGTACTGCTGAAAGAGAAATATGGTCTGCAGAAAGCTCCAAACCCGGTACTTCATATTCAAATCTTCCGTTTATCAGTTGTTCCATTCGTGTCTTCAAAATATCACCTTTGCCCTGTTTTATTTATATTGAAATCTGATTATTGAATAATTGACAAGATTCTGCTACTATGAATTATACACTACAAACTTCTGCTGTGCAACTTGAATACACAGCCTGTTTTGGAACAATTTCTCACCCCAAAGGAGGATTTCTATGCTGAAACACAAAGACCATTTTCATGGCAGTGACCTGGAAAAAATCGAAGAAATTTATCATATAAAGAAAGAGGATATCACCAGTTTTTCCGCCAATGTCAACCCCCTTGGCATTTCCCCTCTTTTAAAAGATACGCTGGCAAAGCATGTGGACGCTATCACTTCCTATCCGGACAGGGAGTATACCGGACTCAGAAAAAGCATCTGTGAATACACAGGCGCACAGTTTGAAAACATCATCGTGGGAAACGGATCCACAGAACTGATTTCCTTGTTTATCCAGACAACGCACCCACAGAAAGCCCTGATTTTAGGACCTACTTATTCCGAATATGAGCGTGAAATTGCACTTGAGGGCGGACAGACACTTTACTATCCTTTAAAAGAAGAAGACGATTTTCAAATTGATGTGTCTGATTTCTGCCAATATTTAAATGACAGCCTGGATTTACTGGTGCTTTGCAATCCCAATAACCCAACCTCCACAGCAATTCCCAGAAAGGAAATGCGAAAAATTCTGGACAAAGCTTTGCAATATGGCATTTCTGTCATGGTAGACGAAACCTATGAGGAATTTACAGATCCCAAAAGCAAAATTTCTGCCATTCCTCTTACCAATAATTACAATAATCTCATTGTATTAAGAGGAATTTCTAAATTTTTTTGCCGCTCCCGGACTGCGCCTTGGCTATGCGGTTACCGGAAATCCGGATCTGCTGAAATATATCAACACCCGGAAAAATCCCTGGACCATTAACAGCCTTGCAGAAATTGCCGGCTGCATCATGTTTTCTGACAAAGCTTATATTGAACAGACCAAAAACCTGATTACCTCTGAAAGAGAGCGTATCTATTCCCTGCTTTCCGGCTGGAAAACAGTAAAGGTATACCCTTCCTGCTCCAATTTTCTTCTTATGAAAATTTTAAAGGAGGAAATCACTTCTGAAATGGTGTTTGACTCCTGTATCCGAAAGGGACTGATGATTCGGGACTGCTCCACCTTCCCGTTCCTGGACAATTCCTTTATACGGTTCTGTGTCATGAGTCCTGAAAAAAATGATGAGCTGATTCAGGCATTTCGTGAACTTTTAGAATAGTATTTACTTTTGGCGCTGCCGCAACGAACTTTGTATTGCAGCGCCAAAACAACAGAAATCACAATCTTTTCCCACCTTTTTCTGTTTTTATTTCGTAAAACAATTTAAAGAGCAGGTGTAATAATATGATAACCGAAAAAAAAGAAAAGTTAATTTTAAAAATATCCTTTTTCTCAGGACTTCTATTTGCAGTTTTTGAATTTATTTTTGCAATATACAGCCATTCACAGTCATCTCTAACCGATGCAGTATATGATACGGCAGAATTGGTATTTATTGCGTTACTTTTGTTCCTTACCCCATTATTTCATAAACCGATATCTGAGAAGCGTCCTTTTGGGTATTTTCAAATTGAAACGATATTTATTATCATTAAAGGCATAATGATGTTATCTGTTACTTTAGGAGTTTCTGCCGAAGTGCTTCATTCCGTAATATCCGGTGGAAATACTGTGGATAACGGCTTAGTTTCCATATTCCAGTGTTTTCTTGGAATAGCTAGTATTATTATTTTCATAGCTATGAACCGTTTGAGCAATAACTTATCCTCACCAACTATAAAAGCAGAACTTCTAGGTTGGAAATTAGATATTGCATATAGTTTAGGAATGTCATTTGCTTTTTTCATCTCGCTTTATTTAGAGAAAACACCATTTTACTTTCTCGCCCCATATTTTGACCAGATTGTTGCTATAATTATTATGGTATTTATGCTTCCCGAAAGTATTAAGGTTCTATGGAGGGCAATCAAAGATATCTTTTTATTTTCGCCGGATAAGGAACTTGTAGAGAAAATCAAAATGTTGTGTAATCCGATTATGGAGCAATACCATTTTGAACCTGTTTTTTATGATATAACAAAAACAGGCAGACATTTATGGATAGCCGTATATTTTCAAATCGAAACAAACGTTCTTGCAATGAATGATTTAGCAGCCGCATTAAAATCCGTTAATGAAATAGTAACAGCCGAGTTTGAGGAATGTTCATGTGAACTTATCCCTGACCCCTTTTCTCTTGATTACTAACCCAGAAAAAAAGCCCTAGCAAGAACATGAACCTAGATATGTGAGGTTTACCACAAAAGCAAAATGCCCGTAGAGCCTAAAATAAGGCTTTACGGACATTTAAGAAGATATAAAAAGATAATCAAAAGACATATATAATTTAATAGAATTTCTTAGAATTTTTCTCCTGAAAGCAGTTCGTAAGCTTCTACATATTTATCTACAGTCTTTTTCACAACCTCTTCCGGTAAAAGGAAATCACTGTCCGGATTTTCTTTCAGCCAGTCGCGTACATACTGCTTGTCAAAGGACGGCTGTCCCTGACCCGGCTTGTAGCCTTCTAACGGCCAGAATCTGGAGCTGTCCGGTGTAAGCATTTCATCACCTAATACCACTTCTCCGTTTTCGTCCAGACCAAATTCAAATTTTGTATCTGCAATAATGATATTTTTTGTCAATGCGTATTCTGCACATTTCTTGTACAGGGCAATGGTATAATCACGAAGCTTTTCTGCATACTCCTGTCCTTTTCCTGGATAGAGTTTTTCCAGAGTTTTTACAGTTTCTTCAAAAGAAACGTTCTCATCATGGTCACCCAGTTCTGCCTTTGTAGATGGTGTATAGATAGGTTCAGGCAGCTTATCAGATTCCTGTAAGCCTTCCGGTAACTGAATACCGCATACAGTACCATTTTCTTTATAGCTTGCCCAGCCGCTTCCTGTAATATAGCCTCTGACAATACATTCTACAGGGAGCATTTCCAGTTTCTTGCACAACATCACATGTCCTTCATATTCCGGTGTCTGGAAAAATTCCGGCATATCCTTTGTGTCCGTGGAAATCATATGGTTCGGCACAATATCCTTTGTGAAGTCGAACCAGAACTTGGACATTTTTGTAAGAACGGCGCCTTTGTCTGTGATTTTGTTTTTCAAGATGTAGTCAAATGCGGAAATCCTGTCTGTTGCATACATAACAAGTTCTTCTCCGATATCAAAAATCTGACGTACTTTACCTTCTTTAAATGGTTTGTATTCCTGCATGGTTTCACCTTTCCTCTTCTTTTTTTGTTTTTAGAACACCTCTATTGTAACAAATTTCTCAAAAAAGGGAATAGGATTCCTGAAAAAAACACAAAATTTTTCTCCTTTCTCCCTACTGAAAATCAAACAATGACATCTGATTTGACTGAGGCAGCTTTCCAAACAACCCCAAATCATTCATTAAATCAATGGTGGACGCTGTTACCTTTGTCCGGTTCCTGAAATCGTCCAGAGATAAAAATTCTCCTTCTTCTGCGGCCGCTACTACGGCATCAGCCGCTCTGTCCCCCAGGCCTTCAATGGTATCCAGGGCAGGCATCAACTTATCTCCCACAATCTGGAAGGTATGAGCATTGGCCTTATAAATATCAATGGGAACAAATTCAAAGCCTCTGGCATACATTTCCTGAACAATTCGCATATCCTTGTAAGTATCCTGTTCCTTTTTACTGAGCGTATCCTTTCGCCTCTCATAATCGTCCATAAAATACTCCAGCTTTTCCTTTCCCTGACACATCAGTTCATAGGAAAAAGCTGTGGCTCGGATACTGAAATACGATGCATAATAAGCAAGAGGGTGGAAGATTTTACAGTAAGCAATACGCCAGCCCATCATAACATACGCTGCCGCATGAGCCTTTGGAAACATGTATTTAATCTTCTTACAGGAAGCAATATACCAGTCTGGGACATCATGCTTTTTCATCTCTTCCTCCCACTCCGGCTTCAATCCTTTTCCCTTACGTACACTCTCCATAATGGTAAATGCCTGTCCATGCTCCAATCCCTTGTTAATCAGATAAATCATAATATCATCTCGTGTGCAGATACAGGTGGTAATAGTGGCGGTACCGGATTTAATCAAATCCTGCGCATTGCCAAGCCACACGTCCGTACCATGGGAAAGCCCGGAAATACGCACCAAATCCGAAAAAGAGGTAGGATTGGCGTCAATTAACATCTGCATGGCAAAGTCTGTACCAAACTCCGGAATTCCCAGGCACCCAAGTGGGCATCCCCGAATATCTGCCGGAGTAACTCCCAGGGCATCTGTATTTTTAAACAGGGACATAACCTCTCTGGAATCCAGAGGAATTTTTCTTGCATTAATACCTGTAAGATCCTCCAGCATACGAATCATGGTAGGATCATCGTGTCCCAGAATATCCAGCTTCAGCAGGTTGGAGTCAATAGAATGGTAATCAAAATGCGTGGTGATAATGTCACTGTTCATATCATTTGCCGGGTGCTGCACAGGGGTAAATTCTTCAATATCCCAGCCAATAGGAAGTACAATAATTCCACCTGGGTGCTGTCCTGTAGTACGGCGGATTCCGGTACACCCCTGCACAATACGGTTAATTTCACAGTAGCGCTTTCTCTGCCCCCGCTCCTCATAATATTTTTTCACATATCCAAAGGCTGTTTTTTCGGCCAGCGTACCAATGGTTCCAGCCTTAAAGGTCTGCCCTGCACCAAAAATAACCTCCACATAACGATGAGCCTTTCCCTGATAATCCCCGGAAAAGTTCAGGTCAATATCCGGCTCTTTATCCCCCTTAAAACCCAGAAAGGTTTCAAATGGAATGTCAAATCCCTCTTTAATCAAAGGCTCTCCGCACACCGGGCACTTCTTATCCGGCATATCACAGCCAGCTCTTCCTGAATACGCCCGCACCTCCTCGGAATCAAAATCCGCATAGTGACATTTAGCACAGTAATAGTGGGGACTTAAGGGATTTACCTCTGTAATTCCCGACATGGTTGCTGCAAAGGACGAGCCTACGGAACCTCGTGATCCAACCAGATAGCCATCGCTGTTACTCTTCCAAACCAGCTTCTGGGCAATCATATACATAACCGCATATCCATTGGAAATAATCGAATTCAGCTCTCTCTCCAGACGCTCTTCCACGGCTTTGGGCAAATTCTCTCCGTAAATTTCATGAGCTTTATTGTAGCAGATTTCCCTTAACATGCTGTCCGAATTTTCAATCACAGGCGGACATTTCCCCTTGTGAATCGGTGAAATTTTCTCCACCATATCTGCAATTTTATTGGGATTGGTAATCACGATTTCCTCTGCCTTTTCCCTTCCCAGATAAGAAAATTCCTTCAGCATTTCCTCTGTGGTACGCAGGTAAAGAGGCGCCTGGTCGTCTGCATCGTCAAAGCCTTTTCCTGCCATAATAATTCTTCGGTATACCTCGTCCTCCGGGTCCAGAAAATGCACGTCACAGGTTCCTACTACCGGCTTGTTAAATGCCTCTCCCAGCTTGACAATTTTCCGGTTAATCTCCTGTAAATCCTCCTCACAGGTAATGTCGGAACGGTCCTCGTTGCGAATCATAAAAGCATTATTTCCAAGAGGCTGAATCTCCAGATAATCATAAAAATTTACCAGCCGGGCAATCTCAGCTTCCGGTCTTCCGTTTAACACAGCCTGATACAGTTCTCCGGCTTCACATGCCGAGCCAATCAGCAGCCCTTCCCGATATTTCAAAAACAGACTCTTTGGCACACGGGGACGCCTCTGATAATAAATCAGATGGGAATCCGAAATCAGATGATACAGATTGACACGCCCAATATCGTTTGTTGCCAAAATAATCGCATGATAGGTTGGCATTTTCCGAATGGTATTCACAGAAACTGAACCTTCCTCATTGAGCTTATCCAGATCAAAAATATCCCTCTCTCTGCACATCTGAAGAAACTTCACAAAAATTTCCGCTGTGCAGGAGGCATCGTCAACTGCCCTGTGATGATGCTCCAGGGATACCCCTACTGCCTTTGCCACAGTATCCAGCTTAAAGCGGTTGAGCTGGGGCAGAAGGAAGCGGGCCATGCCCACGGTATCCACAATGGTATCCTCTCTTTCAATTCCTAAATCCTCATAATTTTTCTTGATAAAGCTCATATCGAATTCTGCATTGTGTGCCACCATAACACAGCCTTTACAGAACTTTTCAAACCTGGGTAAAATTACATCAATAGTAGGGGCACCTGCTACCATGCTGTCGTTAATACTTGTAAGCTGTTCAATTCGAAAAGGTATCGGAATCTCCGGGTTTACAAACTCAGAAAACCGTTCCGTAATATTTCCGTTTACCACCTTCACAGCGCCAATTTCAATAATTTTATCCTTTTTCGCAGAAAATCCCGTGGTTTCGATATCAAAAACCACATAGGGAGCGTCCAGGCTCTGTCCCTGACTGTTTTGCACAATCCCTTTTAAATCATCTACCAGATAGGCCTCCACACCATAAATCACTTTAAAATCAGAATCCGGCGGTACAACGCCGCCCCAGGCATCAAAGCAGTGATTGGCTTCCGGAAACGCCTGTACAACACCGTGGTCTGTAATAGCGATTGCCTTATGTCCCCATTCATAGGCTCTTTTTATTATGGATTTTGCATCTGAAACGCCGTCCATATCGCTCATCTTGGTATGACAGTGCAGCTCAACCCGCTTCTCCGGGGCATTGTCTGAACGCACGGTTCCAAAGCTGGCAATTTTTTTAATGCCAACCACAGATCCAATGGTCAGCTCACTGTCAAAACGATCAATGTTGGTAACACCCTTTAATTTCACAAAGGCCTTTTCCTTCACCCCTTCTGTGATTTCAGCTACCTGGTCATTACGAGCAAATAATTTTACGGTAATAGAGTCCGTGAAATCTGTAATAGAAAAAATAAGAATCGTCTTTTCATTGCGGATTTCCCGCTTTTCCAGAGTCATAATCTGTCCCCGGATACACACCTCTCCCATTTCTGTCTGTACGGTTTCCAAAGGTATCGCTTCATCCTCAAAATCTCTTCCGTAAAGCACATCAGGATTATCTGAACGCTTTACACTTCTTCTGAAATCCGAAGAAAATTTTTCTCCCTTTCCTCTGCCTTTTTCGCCTTTCGATCCATGCTCCGCTTTGCCGGATTTTTCCTTATTCTCCTGTGTTTTGGATCCTTTTTGTTCCTGTTTCTGTATATATGATGCTTCCTTTTCCGGCTCTTCTTCCTCCGGAATGTCTGCTTTTTTGTGTCCTAAAGCAGACATTTCTATAATATGGGCAGCCTCCTGTGCAATACGAACATCACTGTTTTTCCGGAATTTGCTTTCCTTTGGATCCTGGTATTCTGCCTCTACCTTTAAAGAAAATTCGCACCGCTCACAGAATACCTTTTCCATGTAATGAATCAGCTCTTCTTCCTTACTTTTTGCCAGCACAGTGGACTGTAAAAGCATATGCATAGTATTTGTTTCCGGAAACGTAATAACAGCATTCCGGAACATATTATAAACCAGAATGCTGTAATTTTTCAGTTCCAGTCCCATAGAAGACTGATACGCTTCAAAAAACAATTGGGGCGTATACTGGCTGGAAAGGGCAAACCGCTCCAGCACCTTAACCTCCATGGAAACTCCCTGGAAACACTGAGATGCAATCGCCCTTTCCAGTGCATAAATATACTTTTTGTGAATCCACTGTCGGCTTCGGATATAAACCCTTAAATGATCCTTTTTCCGGTTTACGGATACCTTTGTCACTACCACTTCTTCCAGCAGCGCTTTCAGCTCTCCCTTTAATTCCAGATTACGGAACACATTCAGAAATTCCTTTTCCATAACCGCAATGCCTCCATACTCATTTCCAATTTACAAGCTCCTCCCGAAGCGCAGAAAGCAGTTCCTTTTCCGGTACCTTTCGGACAATTTCGCCTTTTTTAATCAAAAGACCTTCGCCCTTGCCTCCGGCAATTCCAATGTCTGCTTCCTTTGCCTCTCCCGGACCGTTGACTACACAGCCCATAACAGCCACCTTTATATCCAGTGGAAATTCCTGCACCATATTTTCTACCTGATTTGCCAGACCGATAAGGTCAATCTTTGTTCTTCCGCAGGTCGGACAGGAAACCACCTCCACGCCGCCCTTTCGCAAATTCAAAGTCTTTAAAATCCGTTTGGCTGACTTGATTTCCTCTACCGGATTTCCGGTCAGGGATACCCTTATGGTATCCCCGATTCCCTGATACAAAATAATACCAAGACCTACGGCTGATTTAATATTTCCTGCGTACAGGGTTCCTGCCTCCGTGATTCCCACATGAAGGGGATACTGTGTCTTTTCTGCCAGTAGCTCATGCGCCTTTACACACATTAAAACGTCTGAAGATTTAATGCTGATAACCAGGTTGTCATAGTCCAAATCCTCTATGATTTTCACCTTATCAAGGGCGCTCTCCACCAGGCCTTCTGCTGTTACACCGTGATATTTTTCCACCAGTTCCTTTTCCAGAGAGCCGCTGTTTACCCCTACGCGAATTGGGATATTTCGTTCTTTCGCTGTGTCTACCACTGCCTGAATTTTCTCTCTTCCACCGATATTGCCCGGATTAATGCGAATTTTATCTGCTCCGTTTTCCATGGCTGCAATGGCCATTTTGTAGTCAAAATGAATGTCTGCCACCAAAGGAATATGTATCTGCTTTTTAATCTCTTTTACTGCTTTTGCAGCTTCTAAAGTAGGTACTGTACAACGGATAATCTCACAGCCTGCTGCCTCAAGCTCTAGTATCTGTTTTACGGTTTCTTCCACATTTTCTGTTGGCGTATTGGTCATGGACTGAATCAAAATGGGGTTTCCGCCCCCGATTTTTTTATCTCCAATGGATATGACTTTTGTATGTTCCCGATACATAAATCCCACCTCCTTAATGCTGAATCTGCAGCAACTTATTCTTTAATTCTCCCTCCAGACGATAGATTTCCGCTTCCGCGGCTCTTCTCTTTTCCCGTCCTTCTTTCTGAATCGCCATTACTTCATCAAAGGTACTGATTAAGGATTCATTGGTCTTCTGAAGGGTTTCAATATCTACAATACCTCTTTCTGATTCCTTTGCCGCCTCAACGGTTGCCAGCTTTAAGGTTTCCGCATTTTTCCGAAGCAGGGCGTTTGTCATATCTGTAACTTCTCTCTGGGCTTTTGCCGCTTCTGTGGAATGCGCCACCCCAAGGGCAATCACCATCTGGCTTTTCCAGAGAGGAATGGTATTTACAATGGTTGACTGGATTTTTTCTGCCATTAAAGTGTCATTTCCCTGTACCAGGCGAATCTGAGGCGCAGTCTGAATCGCAATCATTCTGGTTAATTCCAGGTCGTGGATTTTCTTTTCAAAACGGTCGCAGAGAGAATCCAGATCTTTTGCTGCCTGGGCGTCCTCCGGCAGCCCGCTGATCTGCGCTTTACTCATAAGCTTGGGCAGCTCTGTGCTGCGGATTTCCTCCAGCTTCTTCTTTCCTGCCAGAATATACATGGACAGTTCTTTAAAATAGTTCAGATTCAAAGCATACATTCTGTCCATAATGGCTGCGTCCTTCATAAGCTGAATCTGGTGCTTTTCCAGAGATTCCACAATTTTATTTACATTGGTTTCTGCTTTTGCATACTTGTTTTTCATGGATTCCAGCCTGTTGGCACCCTTTTTGAAAAATCCCATAATGCCCTTGCGCTCTTCCTCTGCATCAAAGTTTTTCAATTCTGTAACCACATCTTCCAGCAAATCTCCCACTTCCCCGAGATCCTTTGTCCGTACCTTTTCCAGGGCATCTTCTGAAAAGTCCGCCATTTTTTTCTGTGTGCCTGCACCGTACTGAAGAATGGCTGCAGAATTGCGGATATCAATCTGCTTGGCAAAATCATCTACCATTTTCCGCTCCTCAGGGGACAGAATACTGTCGTCCATTTTAGGTTCTGCAGGCTCTTCCTTTTTTCCCTTTGCAACAGGCGCTTCCTCCTGCAACGGCTCAAAGCTTAATGTGGGAGTTACCGTAAAATCTTTTAATTCATCACTCATCTTTTCTTATTCCTTTCTCTGAAAACTCTTTTCTTCCATGAGTCCTTCCTGCGCCAACATGGTTTTTAATACTGAAATATCCGCAGACACGTCCCAGGCTGTTTCCTTATAAAAGCTGTCCAGGAGATTTTCAAAGGCTACGTTAATAGTATCCAAAGTATTTTCAATTTCTCTCTTTGCGGTTTTAATGTTTTCCCCTTCCAGGCCCTGCTTATCCAACTCCTCATAAGCATTCAGAAGCTTCATGGTAGTAGGAAGATAATAATCCATAAATTTATGTAAATCCTGAATCAGCTCTGGGTGCTGCTCCACTCTCTGGAAAATCCTGAGAATCACATTTTCCAGATGATAAATTTTATTGGAAATCTCCACTCCGGGAATAGCATCATTGCTTCTGCGGATTTCTTCGATATAGCGGTCGCCCTCTTCAATCACCTTCTTCACTTCCTCAGAAAGCTGCTGTTTCGGTGATTTTGCTTCTTTTTCTTTTAATTCTTTTACATTTTCTTCTGTCTTCATATACTGGTCATAAACCTCGTCACTAGCTATGAGGCAGGTTCCCTGCTTATCCAGATGTCCCTCCAGAAACATGCGCTTTTGAATCATTTTTTTCAAATCTTTTCGCACGAATTTTTCAGATTTCCTTACACTTTTTGCCAAATCCCTAATGCTTCCATAGGGCTTTCCATTTAAGGTCTTCACATAGGCGCGGAAGCGTTTAATCTTCTTTCTCAATTGATTTCCGCAAATTGCCATAATCAGGCTTAATACCGCAGCAGTTCCAAAAACACCCAATATGATTCCCAGCTTTTCAGCTACAGTCTGAACAAAAATCGAAGCAATGAGAAATCCTGCTGCAGTTACGCCGAACATAATGGTCAGCGCTGTCCCAAGGGTTGTCAGCAAAATGCCCATAGCTCTTGCTGTGCCTGTATTCACAAATAATGCAAACTCCTCTCTCGCTTCCTTCACCCGCCGGGAAGACTCCGGACTTCTGTAATGTCCAAAGGGACGGTAACTGTAGTTTGTACTGTATCCGTTCCCCGGTCCATAAGGCTTTGGTTCTTCCTGCTGCTTTTGATTTCTGTAATACTGCCCTGCCATATTTCCCGCATTTTTCATACTCTGCGCCACATTTCCCAGAGCGCTTTCCAGTGTCTGTCCCAAATCTCTGTTCAATCTGCCAAAATCTCCTGTATCAATGGCATTCTGCACAATATTTTTCACATCTCTCCCCAAATTATTCCAGTCATTTACAGACATATTCTTCACTCCTAACTTCCGGATTCTCTATTCAAAACTCTGATATTCTTATTCCTTTAAATTATATATGAAAGAATCCAAAAAAGCAACGGAACTTCTCTTGCAATTCACACGTTAAAGTTTTATAATGGTAAAAAATTAAGATAAAAAAATGAGCTACCGCATTCCGCGGCTGAATGGAGGAAATGAACATGGAGAAAAAGAACATTGACTGGTCCAATCTGGGCTTTGGATATGTAAAAACCGATTACCGCTTTGTATCTGATTTTAAGGACAATGCATGGGACGAAGGAAGAATGACACAGGACGAAACCGTTGTCATAAATGAGTGTGCCGGTGTCCTGCAGTATGCCCAGACTGTCTTTGAAGGAATGAAAGCCTACACTACACAGGACGGACGCATTGTCACCTTCCGCCCGGATTTAAATGCCAGCCGTCTGGCAGATTCTGCCAGACGACTGGAAATGCCTGTGTTCCCGGAGGACCGTTTCGTAGAAGCTGTTGTAAACACAGTAAAGGCAAATGCTGCTTATGTTCCACCTTATGGATCTGGCGCAACCTTGTATATCCGCCCCTATATGTTCGGCACCAATCCGGTGATTGGCGTAAAACCGGCAGATGAATATCAGTTCCGTATCTTTACAACCCCGGTAGGTCCGTATTTCAAGGGCGGCGTTAAGCCTCTCACCATCCGCATCAGCGATTTTGACCGTGCAGCTCCTCATGGAACCGGCCATATTAAAGCCGGACTAAACTATGCCATGAGCCTCCATGCCATTATGGACGCACACACACAGGGTTATGACGAAAATATGTATCTGGACGCAGCAACCAGAACAAAGGTAGAAGAAACCGGCGGCGCCAACTTCCTGTTCATTACAAAGGACGGAAAGGTTGTTACACCGAAATCCGACAGTATTCTTCCTTCCATTACCCGCCGCTCCCTCATGTATGTGGCAAAAGAATATCTGGGACTGGAAGCAGAAGAAAGAGAAGTATACCTTGACGAGGTTAAAGACTTTGCTGAATGCGGTCTGTGCGGCACTGCTGCCGTCATTTCACCGGTTGGCAAAATTGTAGACCATGGAAAAGAAATCTGTTTCCCGAGCGGCATGGACGCTATGGGACCGGTGACTCAGAAGCTCTATGAAACACTGACCGGTATCCAGATGGGAAGACTTGAAGCGCCGGAGGGTTGGCTGAAAGTCATTGAATAAAAGCAGGCTGTAACAAAATTTTCTACAGACCGTAAAAAGAAGCTGGCGCAGGAAGCAGCAATCAGGAATATTCCCGATATGCACACACTGCGCCAGCCTCTTTTCCCATCATCAACTTTTCCCGGTCAAAAGTTCCGCTATTACCCCATAAAGCTCCCTATCTGTCCCCTGCGCCAAAAGCTCTGCCAAAATTTCCGCTGCCGGCTTTTTGTTTTTTACCAGATTATAAATCCGGTCTTTTTCTACAAAGCTGATTTCCGCCTGATCCAGAAATGCAAAGCACCGCTCTTCCACCTGATTTTCCGCTCTCTGCAGCTCCCCGGTAAAAACAACTCTAACCTCCTGCTCTATAGATACCTCTCCGACACACCTCCACAGCCTGAAGCTTTCCTGTTATAAGAAACTACTGCCTGAACTTCTTTTCCATCTATACAGACCCTTATCTGCTCCTTTGCAATATCCTTCATTCCCACAAAATCCACGCGATACGTTCTCCTTTGAGGAATCAGCTCCAGCGCGCCCTTTGGTCTTCTGATTTCAAAAACGACTTCTTCCTTTTCTTCCCTGTAACTCATAGATGTTTTTACACAGCTTCCCTTTTCATAAGCACAGGTTTCATTGTCGTCCTCATAGAGTACAAAATCACCTGAGGCTCCTGTAAATACCTTGATATGCAAAGATTTCGGATTCCTTCCCGCCTCTGTGCCTCTGATTTCCTCTGTAAGAGGCAAAATTCCTCCTGCCTTTGCCAGCACAGGGATACTCTCAATACTTCTGTACATGACAAGCATTCTGTCTCCACTGTACATCATACCTGTGTACAGGTCATACCACAGTCCTTCGGGAAGCCACACAACCGTCTTTGCCCTGTTGATCCCCTTTTCTCGAGGACTTGTTACAGGGGCAACCATAAGTACAGAACCAAAGAGATACTGATTCTTCACATAATACGCTTCGCCATTTTCCGGATATTCATAGTACATTGGCTGTACCAGAGGCAGTCCTTCCTTATACGCCCGATAATTCATGGTATAAAGATATGGCAGAAGACGATGGCGTTCCCGCAGGGCCTCTCCCATAGCCTTTTCTGTTTCCGGCTTAAATCGCCATGGCTCTTTTCCGTTAAATTCGCTGTTAGAGCTGTGCAGCCGCAAAATAGGGGAATACACGCCAAACTGTGTCCATCTTGCTGTCATCTCATCGTCCTTATACCCCAACATGTGTCCGCCAATGTCATGACTCCACCAGCCATAGCCAATGTTGGAAGCCACGGCTGTAAAATAAGGCTGAAACTGAAGAGATTCCCAGGTGGTAATGGTATCTCCCGAAAATCCCACCGAATATCTGTGGCTTCCCGGACCTGCATATCTGGAGAAGAGGAGAGGTCTTTTTCCTGTTCTCTGATGATCCAGAAAATGAAAATGATTCAAAATCCACAGAGGATCTAATCCCTCTATTTTTGTGGTGTTTCCCTGCTGCCAGTCTATCCACCAGAAATCCACCCCTTCCTCTTCTCTTGGGTGATGAAGACAGGTAAAATAAGCTTCCAAAAAATCGGGATTTGCCAAATCGCATAGAACCGGCTCTTGCTTCTCAATGTCAACCCCCATTGCTTTTGCCATAGGCTCGTACATTTCCTCAAATGCCCGCACCCCGTCTGCCGGGTGGAGATTTAAAGTTGTCCGCATACCCTTTTCATGCAGCCTTTCTAAGAAACGGATCGGCTTTGGAAAAAACGCTCTGTTCCAGGTATAGCCTGTCCACCCGCTTCCGTACTTTTCCTCAATATCCACCAAATGCCAGTCCATATCAATGACTGCCACTGTAAAAGGCAGATTTTCTCTTTCAAACCTGTCCATTAATTCCAGGTAGCTTTCTTCTGTGTATGGATAATAACGACTCCACCAGTTACCCAAAGCATATCGCGGCAGCATGGGCGGCTTTCTGCACAGTCTATAAAATGCCTGTAAAGCTCCCTTGTAATCATGTCCGTATCCGAAAAAATACAAATCTCGGATTTCCTTTTTCCTTGGCTCTATCCAACCGTTTTCCAGAAGCACCTGGGACTTGCTGTCATCCAAAAGTGCAAATCCCATCTGGGACATCACGCCGTCATCCAACGGAATTTCACCTTCTGCGCCATCCAGTGTTCTGGCAGTTCCCTTTAAATTTTCTCCCTGGTCGCCATAACGCCAGATACTCCTGTAATTACTGTTTCTGCCTCCCACCTGTATAGACAACCCATTAGAAGAAAATTCCTTTTCATTGTAAACCAGGTGCAGAAATTCGGTTCGAATCTCCAGTCCTTCCTTCGTTCTTTTTGCCTCATATGCTGCTTTTGGAAAGTCCCGGTCAAAAACCACCTGGGTAGAGCGATCCTCAAACACTTCGTCCCGATCATATTCCAGACGCAGCAAACGTTCTGTAAGAACCGTAATACGATAATGCGCTCCTCTGATTTGATTGTCTTCCAATGCCTTCGGCGCGGTCTGCACCCTGTAAATCTCTTTCATTTCTATCCCCTTTTCGCCTGTAAAATACTGCAGCCTCTTATAAAAATCATAAAAGAAAACTCAGCATTAACATAGCACCGGGAGAAAGCACTGTCAATTATTTTTCTTTGCCCAGCGCCTCAAACATATACCGCTTATATCCCTCTACCCCCGGCTGGTTAAAGGGATTGACTCCCAAAATTTCCGCAGAAACATAGCAGGAAAACAGGAAGAAATAAAACAACTCCCCGAAGTGATATTCATCGACTTTTCCTATTTCCAGTACCAGACAGGGAAGTTTTTCTCTATGTGCCTTTACGGTAGCCGTAAAAGAAGCCTTGTTCATTTCCCAGAAATCCTTTCCATTCAAATAATCAAAGAAATCCTCCACCCAATCTTTTGGTGCAGAAAGGGAGCTGTTCTGTTCCTGCACATCTAAAAAGGTTTCAAAAAGCAGCGGCGTTCCCTCCTGAATAAACTGTCCCACTGCATGCAGTTCTTCGCAGAACTCTGCCGAAACCGGAAACAATCCTTTTCCGTCCTTGCCCTCCGTTTCCGCAAACAACTGTATCCACCATTTGTAAAACCAGCGAAACTGCGGTTCAAAACCTGCCAGCATCTCTATCCCATAGCCTTTTTCCCTATACAGGTTCCGAAGACAGGCATACTGATATGCCATATTATTTTTCCAGTCACTCTCCTTTAACTGTCTTTCCATTTTCGCCGCCCCTTTTACAAAACTGCGGATATCCAGACCTGCCACTGCCATGGGAAGCAGCCCTACGCTGGTAAAAGCGGAAAACCTGCCTCCTACATTTTCCGGGAACTCCAGAAAGGTATACCCCATGATCCCTGCACAATTTTTCCAGGGAACTGCCCCTGGTACCTGTGGCAAAAATTCTCTTTCCCGCATCTTCTCCATATTTTTCATACAGAAATTTACGTAAAATGCGGAAAGACGCCCCCGGTTCCAAGGTTTCAAAATTCTTGGCAATACAGTCTATGTACACGGATTTTCCTTCCAGACTCTCCAGCATTTTATTTAAAGCATGGGGAGAAAGGGTGTTTCCCGCATATACGATTTCTACTTTCCTGTCTGTCTGCAATGCCTTTATGACGCTGCGAGCTGCATTATTGGAGCCGCCCACACCGATAATCACAAATACGTCCGCGTCCTCTCTGATTTTTTCTGCCAGTTCGCAAAAATAGTCCAGATTCGCCTGATTCGCCCATTCTTCTGTCCGAAACCACCCCAGAGCATCTTGATATTCCTTTTGTCCTTTTAAAATCTTCTCCAGAATCCCCTTTTTTTCTTCCATGTATACTGCCAATTCTCTGTTCAGCTGCGGATTTTTATCTTCTACTCTTAATCTCAGCATATGTTCTCCTTTCCAAAGTTGCAAGCCCCCGGCTCATTTTCTCCCATTTTATCAGTTCTCTAAAGAGAAAAGCAGGGCTGTCCCCCATAGACTTTGGAAAATTCTGTTTTTTCCACACAGCCATAAAAGACAGCCCTCATATTCTCACTTTATCTTTTCTTTCTTCTTATCCCATGCATGGGTGGCAGTGTCCATATGCGTCCATGCAGTCCTCTTCAGGATTCTTCATGCAAAGGTGAACCGCTGCCTTTTTAAAGGTCAGAGGCAGTGCCAGAATATTAGGATTTTCTCCTACAAATTTCTTCTTTGCATCTTCCAGAGCTTCTTCAAAAGTTGCTCTTGTCTTAAGACCCATACCTCTTGCATATCCCGGTTCCTGAGCGCCTACAATGTAAATCGCGCTGGTATTCATTTCTGCAATATGTCCGCAGGAAATCATACTGAAACCATGGAATGGGTGGAATGCATTAGTAAAGCGGTATTTGCGGATATACTCCTCGTTTGTTGCAAAGTATTCGCCGTAACGGTTCATATCCGGCAGAGTATTCATATAGTCATGCTGGAATAAATCATACATTTCTCTTAAGTACGGCCATAATTCATCATGGAAAAAGCCGTTACACAAAGAAGAACAGATAATCACGCAGTTGTCGCTCATCACACGTTTATAACGAAGTACCTGTGCGCTCAATGCCTGCATCATCATAATGGGATTGGTTCCCATGCCATCTCCGTAATGGAATTTCTGTGGCATACCAAATACCAGCACATCGTATTTTTTCTCTGCCCAGTGTACATAAGTTCTCTTGTCCGCCAGCTTCCAGCTTTCCGGCATCATTTCTTTCGCATAACCGGAATAAATGGCAATCTGTCTGGAATTTGTGTCCAGAACTGCGTCACAACAGAAGAAAGGGTGTCCCATTTTTTCTTCCATATGCATAGAAATCTCATCAAATTTGGTTCTCATAAGGCTGCCGCCGTTTACAGGAGTAAAGTCTTTTCTGTGCATAACAGAAGGAACGTGGTGGCTGGCAATGCTCTTCCAGTTTGTAATACCGGTTGCACTGTGCTTGTATCCGCCGGAATATCCCCCGTACGGATTTCCCTGTACATGACCGATTAAAATCGGAATATCACATTCAAAAACATATTTATTCATGTAAACCGGATCACCTCTTCTGGTGGTTCCCAGATTTACCATATGTTCCTGATCTTCACTGTCATGGCTGATAATCTGACCGGTATGCCAGAATTCATTGAACAGCTCTTCTCCGAAAATGGCTTTTGCATCAGATTCCTTGCTTCTTGGGTGAAGACCATTGGAAATAATGAATAAAATATCCTTTTTCTCCACACCGGCTGCGTAAAGCTCTTCCAGAATGTATTTAATACTTAATTTTCTGTGGCTGGTTGGCTGTTCTCCGCCTTTTACTCTGTCTGGAACAACAAAGGTAACGGTACTTCCCTTATGTGCCAGTTCTGTCAGTGTGGGCATACCGATGGGGTGCGCCAGACTTTCCAGATAAGCCTCTTTTAATTTATCCTCTGGTATGTAATCCGGGTCTTTTACGGTTTCACCCGGAATAAAAATGTCTGTATTATCCGGCAATTCTGCTGCCATGGTTCCCTGTCCGTATTCAAATTCTAACTTCATAATCTTAGTCCTCCTGTTTTCCTGCTTCTTTCATATAAAGGGAGATGATTTCCAGATATTCTTCCGGATAGTACCCGATTTCTCCCTGGAATCTGGTAAGTGCAATGAGTCCGCCGTCAATCTCCGGTATGGAAGCCAGCATGGCTGCATTGTCCTGTTTTAAGCCGCCGCCGTATACAATATCCATCCCCTCTGTCTTCTCTTTGACAAATCTGGCAATCTTCGTAATATATTCCTTATCTGCCGGAGTTTTTCCGGGTCCGATAGACCATACAGGCTCGTAGGCAATGGCTACCATATTTTTGTCTACGTCCTGCAGCCCGATTTCCAACTGCTCGCCCAGAACATCCTGCCACTGCTCCTGCTCCTCGCTCCTCTCTCCAATACAGTATAAAACCTTCAATCCCTGTGCTACGGCACATTTGATTTCCTGATTCAAAATACGATTCACTGCATTAGTATCCTTACAACCCGCTTCTGCCAGAATCCCGTTTAAGTTGTTTCTCTCCTCGCAATGACCAATGATAACTGCCTCACAGCCCGCTGCCTTCATAGCTGCTGCCGGTCTTCCTGTGGTAAATGCCCCGAAATTTCCTCCCGGCTGCACATCAGTTCTAAACACACCCTGACAGCCAACCTGTACCGGGCTTCCCTCTGTCTTTGCTTCCAGAGCAGAAAACAGATGTGCCTCTGGGAAAAACATAGCAAATTCCACATCTTTCTGTGCGTATGCTTTCAGCTTTTCCTGTGTTTCTCTTACAATATAGCTGCCCCATGTTCTGATGTCTGCAATGCGGTTTACCCCGCCCAGTTCTGCCGGTACATCAAATCTTTTTAAATTCAGATAAATATGTTTCATTCTTTTTTTCCTTTCTGTGCCTTATACTTTCAAAAACACATTTTATTTTTTTCCCATAAAGCTGTTAAAGGACACCATATCCGGCAATTCCTCTCCTATCAGAGGTCTGCACCAGTCCAGAAATGCCTGGGTAACGCCATTGCCTTTTTCATTGATAAATTCTTCCGGCATGGTTCTTTCATACATCATGACCTCGTCAATATCCACCAGAAAATCTTCGACTTTATATGGCGCCTCGGAAACACGTCTGAACGCCACCATTTTTCCGGATTCTCCCTGAAGAGCTGCCCTGCATGCCTTTTCTCCGGCAAGCTGTGCTTCCTGACAGTCAACCGGACTTTGCAGCCCAATGGAAGCCCTGCCTAAAAGTCCCGGTTTCTCCCCTCTTGCCTTATATCCCAGCTTTTGAATCACCAGATTGGCAAGATGAGAACTCACATCTCCGAAATACGTTGCTCTTTCTGTCTTAAACACCGGTTTTACCACCGGCTTTCCCTCTTTGTCAGTAAGACCTTCGCTGGCAACCACCACAATTCCGCTTTTTTCTTTCAGTTTTTCTTCTACATCTTTGATAAACTGTTCCTCATCAAAGGGACGTTCCGGAAGATAAATCAAATCCGGTCCATACCCTTTTTCTCCTGCAAGAGCGCTTGCTGCTGTAATCCAGCCTGCATTTCTTCCGGAAGCCTCCATAACTACCACATGAATAGGAAGGGAACGCACATCTGCACACAGCTCTTCTGTGCAGGCAGCAATGTATCTGGCTGCACTTCCGAAGCCCGGGCTATGATCTGTCACAGCAATATCATTATCTGTAGTCTTTGGAATTCCCATAACCCGAATGTCCAGATTTCTTGCCTGACATGTCTTATGCAGCTTTCCGCAGGTATCCATGGTTCCGTTTCCGCCGTTAAACAACACATACTTAATCTTTTTCTTTACCAGAATATCTGCCATTTTTTCATAATCTTCCTGCCAGATTGGATCTCTGGAGGTTCCGATTGCAGTTCCCGGTGTCTGTAAAAGCAACTTTAATTTTTCCTCCGGTATGTTTCCAAGTTCCAGGAAACGTTCTTCCAGAACACCTCCCGTTCCGTTTTCAGCGCCGTAAATGTGTTCCAGCTTTCCGGATTTTTTCGCTTCTTTTACTGCCCCGTACAGGGAAGCGTTTAAAACTGCTGTAGGACCGCCTCCATGTACAATTAATAAATTTTCTGCCATGTTCCTTTTCCTTTCTCACTGTGTTCTGAACTGCTTTGGAGTTTCTTCTATATAAAATACAGACTCTGCTTTAAGAAGTTCTTTGTCATAGGGAAAATCTGGTTTTCCATATGACAAAGAACAGGGGCTGCCGCTTTTTGTAATCTTTCGTTTACATCTGATTCGACAGCCCCTCCCCCATTTTTAATGCTCAGTTTTCATTCCAGATGCTCGTGACATACTGTTCTTTATTTACCTGCTTCTTCCATGATGTCGAATAATACATAATCTTCAACAGGAACTTCTTCTTTTACTTTTTCTGCTGTAATGAAGTTCTTCTGCTGGATTTCGTAGTAGCCTGCAATCTTTCCTTCTTCAAGCTCTGTTAAAAGTTCTTCAGAAGTAAGCCATGCACCGTCTGTTGTCTGACCCATTGCTGTTTCTACATCTGTTTTTGTTTCGTCTGCTACATATCCTGCAACTTCTTCATAGTTTTCTTCATTTGCACCAAAGTCCATTGCTTTGTAGAGAGCCTTTGTAAATCTTACCAAAAGGTCTTTGTTCTTCTCAGCATATTCCGGCATACATACCCAACTTGCAGGGTCTGCTGCAATATCAGAGAAGTCTGCGTTGCTTACAAAAATCTGTGCGTCATCTCCAACCTCGTCTGTAATAACCTTTGTGTTTGGTGACCATGGTGCACATGCGTCAATAGAACCGGAAATCATAGCACTTGGCATGTTTGTAACTTCCATATTGTATGGTTCAATGTCTTTCATTGTAAGACCTACAGATTCCAATGCACGAAGCAGAATGGTTTCAGAAGATGTACCAGAAGCATAAGCAACTTTTTTGCCCTTTAAGTCCTCCAAAGAGTTTACACCATGTGATTTCAGACCCATAACACAGTCTGCATCGCCCAACTGCTGGAAGCAGAAAATATCTACATTTCCCTGAATTGCCAGTGTATGAGCGCCAGGTCCGATATAAGCTACGTCCATGGAACCGGATTCCATTGCTGCGATTTCTGTAGGACCATCGTCAAATTTTGTCAGTTCTACCTCAATGCCTTCTTCTTCAAAATATCCCTTTTCCTGTGCTGTTTTTACAACCCAGAGAGATGCATAGTTTGGCATGTACGCAACTTTTACTTTATCCAGTTCTTTCTTTTCCTCTTTGCCTGCGTCTGCAGAAGCCTCTTTGTTTTCCTTTGTGTCTGTAGATGCCGCTTTGTCATCTCCGCCGCCGCAGCCAGCCAACATTGTCATTGCAGTTGCTGCTGCCAGTACCATTGCTAATAATTTCTTCTTCATGAAAAAATCCTCCTTAAAATATAGTTTTATGTTCTCACAGGTCGCCCCTTGTAAGTCCTATTTCCGAACCTCCAGGTATTCCTGGTATACCTGACCCCAAATATGATTTTTCAGTTCAATAAAACGTTCGCTCATTTTTGTTTCCTGATCTCTTGGATAAGGAATGTCAATGTCCACAACCTCTTTAATACGTCCAGGACGTGCGCTCATAATCACAACTCTGGTTGCAAGGACAATGGCTTCTTCAATATCATGTGTTACAAAGAAGCAGGTTTTGTGTTCTTCCTGCCATGCTTTCAGAAGTTCTGTCTGAAGCTGTGTTCTTGTCTGCGCGTCCAAAGCGCCGAAGGGCTCGTCCATTAAAAGCACTTCCGGATTCATTGCATAAGCTCTCGCAATGGCAACTCTCTGTTTCATACCGCCGGATAATTCTTTTGGATAGGAATCCGCGAATTTTTCAAGTTCTACCATTTTCAAATACTTCATGGCAATGCTTTCACATTCTTCTTTGGAAAGCCCCTTTAATTTCAGTCCAAACTCTACATTTTTCTTTACTGTCAGCCATGGAAACAGCGCATACTGCTGGAATACCACGCCGCGGTCTGTTCCGGTTCCCTGAATCGGCTTGCCGTCTACCAGAATCTGTCCTGCTGTAGGCTCTAAAAGTCCGGCAATAATATTTAACAGAGTGGATTTTCCACAACCGGACGGTCCGATTACACAAATAAACTCATTTTCCTTAATATCAAAATTAACACCATTCAGAGCAACAACCTCCCCCTTGCGGGTATTGTATTTTTTCTCTACACCCTGAATGCTTACTTTTATATTTCCCTCTTTTCCTGCCATGATGTTAACTTCCTTTCAAAGTATTTAAGAACTTTCTCAGCCAGCATACCGATTACACCGATAATAATGATGTACAGCAACATTGGCGTTGTTTCATAGGAGTTTGCCAAAGACTTGATTCTCATACCAAGACCTGCAATAGCACCTGTAGATTCTGCTGCAATCAAAGTCGTAAGCGCTGTGGAGATACCAAGTCTGATTGCTGTAATAATAAATGGTGTAGTTGCCGGAAAAATAACCTTCACGAACAACTGTGCGTCATTTGCTCCCAGTACTCTTGCTGCCTTAATCAATGTTTCGTCCACATTAATAACACCCTGGAAAATGGTAACTGTCATAATCAGGAAGGTTGCCAGGCAGATAACGATAATCTGAGGTGTACGACCTACACCAACACCAATAACAACCAACGGTACATAAGCTAACGGTGGGATATTTCTGATAAACTGAATCCATGGCTCCAGAATAAATCTCACCGGTCTGTACCATGCCATCAAAAATGCCACCGGTACAGAAATTACAAATCCCAAAAGGAAGCCCCAGAATACAGAAATCAAACTGCTTCCGATATCCTGCAGAAGAATTCCTCTTTCGCCCTGCATAAGTCCAATTGATTCCAATACCTTCAGTGCATTAGGAAAACATCTTGCTGTCTGCGGTGTCACAGATAACAGTGTCCACACAAGTATCGCAACAACGAATGAAATCAACAGCCATATCCCTTTTGGTATTTTGCTGACAAAATCAGCGCCGCCCTTGTTCTTTTTCCCCATTTTAAACCTCCGCTTTCTTTCGTTTCGGCATTTCGCACCAAAACATGTTTCTTATTTGTTTTTCTATTGACATTATCCCCTATACAAAGTTTGTTTTCAACCTGATTTTAAGCAAACGTTTGATTTACTTTGTGTATTTTTTATCATTCTCAGAATATACTTTTGCATATCTTAGCAAAAAGAAACAAAGAGAGCAGAGTCCCCTTTTTATCCGGTTCTCTGCTCTCTTTATTTTTCTGTGCAATCTGCACCTTTCTTCTGTCTTTTTACATTTTTTTATAACGTTCTGCCATCTCTTCCAGAGAAACCTGCTCTACCAGCGGCGCTTTTCCAAAAGAACCAAACTCTACAATCAGAGTTCCGATGGCCTCTTTCACACCTTTTTCAATTACAGAAACCAATTCTGCTCTGTCTTCATCAGGAACAATGCCGTACATAACGGTATCCATAATCGGAGGAAGAAAGGCTCTTGGGTCAAACTGGTCTTTTTTCTCTTCCAAAAGTTTGTATACACCGCCAATAGACGGGCTGTTTCTCTTTTCCGGATTCTGTGCAAAGTATTCCTTCATATTTCTTGTAACAGCCAGACGAATATCTGTATCCACATTGATTTTTCCAATACCGCATGGAATTGCAGCCTTTAATTCCTCTATTGAAATGCCATATGCATTCTGAATGTTTCCGCCTAACGCATTGATTTCGTCTACAATGTATCTCGGCACAGTAGAAGAACCGTGGGATACCAGAACGCCAAAAAGGTTTTCATGCATCATACATTCCTTAATGGCAATGGCAATTTCTTTTCTCAGCTTTACATCTTTTCCCTTAGAAGCCCCGTGCATGGTTCCGTAGGAAATAGCCAGGGCATCGCAGCCTGTCTTTTTGAAAAATTCCACTGCTTTTAACGGATTGGTATAGGTAGAAGTTGCGGAAAATACATGGTCTTCCACACCTGCCAGCACACCCAGCTCACCTTCTACGGAAACCCCTCTTTCGTGGGCGTACTTTACAACCTCTCTTGTCAGTTCTACGTTTTCTTCAAAAGGAAGAGAAGAACCGTCAATCATAACAGAAGTATAGCCACCTTCAATGGCTGCAACGCAGGAATCAAAGTTTTTTCCGTGATCTAAGTGCAGAACAACCGGAATCGGAGAATTTTCCGCATATTTCTTTACTGCTGCAGCAATATTTTTCGCACCGATTTTTTTATCTTCCAGGGTTGCGTTCTGAAAGTCTGTACGTCCGCCCATGAATCCGTTTGCAAGGTCAGCGCCCTGCAGAATGGCTGCAGAACGGAACATTTCATGCACCTCAATGGCTGCCTTTGCCTGTGCAACTGCATTTACATTAAAAGCGCCCTGTGCAAAGTGATATTTGTCAACGGTTTCCAGCAATGGTCTTAATGGTATTAATGGCATGGTGTTTCCTCCTGTTTTTTAATTTTCTTCCCTTTTACAAAGGTATCTGTAATATTATAAGCATCGTCTAAAATGAGAATATCAGCGTCCTTTCCCTCTTCCAGGCTTCCGATATGCTCCTCTGCACGAATCAGTCTTGCAGGATTCATGGTAAGCAGAGGAAGTACGTCCTCCATGGATTTTCCTGTAAACTCTACCAGACGCTTCAAAGCGGTTCCTGTTGTCAGTGTACTTCCTGCACGAACGCCGTTGGGAAGTTTGGCATCTCCCTCTTCCACAATAACATCGTTTACCCCCAGTTTGTAAGCGCCATCGGGAAGACCTGCCGCCATAATGGAATCCGTTACAGCCACTACCCGGTCATATCCCTTTGCCTTCAGAATCATACGCACACTGCCCGGGTGCAGATGCCGTCCGTCGCAGATAGCTTCACAGTACACATCGTCTGCTTCCAGAACGGCTCCCATAATAGCCGGAAAATGCTGGTGGAATAATTTCATGGCATTGCAGGTATGGGTACATGCCATAGCTCCGTTTTCAATACATTTTCTGGAGGTTTCGTAATCTGCCCCTGAATGTCCAATGGCAACCGTGATTCCCATATCCCTGATAGCTGGAATTGCCTCCGGAATCCCCTCTACCTCCGGTGAAACTGTAATGTAACGTACATTTCCCTCTGCCTTTTCCTGATATTCCTTTAACAAGTCCAGGTCAGCACCTCTTAAAAGAGATTCCGGCATTGCACCTTTAAACTCCACAGACAAAAACGGACCTTCCAGATGAATTCCCAGTAAATCTGCACAGTTCTCATGGTCTGCTTTATGCTTTAGCACCTCGCCAATGACTTTTTCTGTCTGTTCTTTCGTATCTGTAAGAATAGAGCAAAGCCAGGTTGTAGTTCCCTGTGTGGCGAAAAAGTGTCCAATTTTCTCTAAATCCTCTTTTGAGGCAGCATTTACATCAAAGCCGCAGCCGCCATGAGTATGGATATCAATGAAACCGGGAACTACTGCCTTTCCCTTTACATCGTAAACCTCTCCGTCTGTGATTGCTTCGGACGGACTGCAAATTTTCGTAATCACACCGTTTTCCATACAGAGATTTTTTCTCTCCAGACGACGCTTTTCATAGCGATATACATATCCGCCTGTAATCCAGGTCTTCATACTTATCCCTCCAATGCAGCTACAAATTCTGTGATTTTCAGGTTAATGTCTGCATGATCGGTAAGAAGAGATACCGGGAAATCAGAAGTTGCTTCTCCATATGCGGTACGGCGTACCACAGCTCTGTGCCAGTTTCTGAAGCAGCCCAGTCTGATTTTTCTTGCATGGGCAATTTCATAAATACCAATGGTTACGCAATAATGAGGCATATCCTCTAAAGCCCCGTTAAAATCTCCGATTGCGTTGGCTGTTCTGGTTTCCTTTGTAATCTCCAGAACTCTGGTTTTCTGCGCCAGAAATTCTTCGTTGCTCAGGGAAGGATCTGCTTCGTTAAATGCCACATGTCCGTTGATGCCGATTCCACCAAAGCAAATATCCACGCCGCCCAGCTCTTCAATTAAATTTGGTATGTAGTCCAGATTTTCCGGATCCGGGAAAATGCGCTGTTCCTTTGGCATTACCAGTTCTTCGTCGATTTTTTCGTATACAACCCGGTTCATAAAACCACGGAAGCTGAGGGGGTGTGTTTCAGGAACCCATTTTTTTTCATCGTCCAAATACTCATCCATATTGATAAACCACACATTTTTCAGGCTGATTCTCTCCTTGTTTACCTTTTCCACAAAGAAAGGATACTGTCCAACAGGACCTACCGGGCAAATGAAAACCGTTTTTTCGCCCTTTTCATTGTGCGCCTTAATTTCCTCTGCCATTTCCTCTGCCATGGAACGGAAAACCGCTTCGTTGTCTTCCATAACCAACACAGGAAGTTTTGGATTGTTGTTTAAAAGTTCCTCTTTGGTATAACCGTAATATGCATGTTTCATATCATTCTTCCTTTCCATACGACCTCTATTTTAGCATAAAAGCTCATCTTGTTATTTCCGATTATACGATAAGGCTCATACATTTTCAACAAACCTTCACCAAAAAGCCCTTGTTTTTGTATTCTTTTTAAGCAAACGTTATCTTATATTTTATTGTCATTATCCGTCATTTCAGTTATAATATGCTTATCTATTAACTCTTGTATTGTGAGGTTTGAATATGACTCTAAAAGAAATTGCACAAAAAGCAAATGTATCTATTTCTACGGTTTCCCGTGTAATTAACCAAAAAAACACAAAAGCAGCAAGCCCGGAGGTGCAGGAGCGCATCTGGGAAATTGTCCGGGAAAGCGGTTATACCCCGAATACTTCTGCACGGGCATTAAAAATGGGAGCAAAAGCGCCGACTGCCATCATGGCTTTGCCGAAAACGATTTCCTGTATTTACGCAAGAGGAGAAGCCGCTGTTTCTGACCTTTTCTTCTCCCACATTGCAAAAGCCATTGAACAGGAGGCTTTCAAAAGTAATTTTTTCATCAAACATTCTTTTACGGCTCTTGATATTGCCAACACAGAGGTAGCTGCCCGTATCGCAAACTCTCCTGCAGACGGAGCCGTCATTCTGGGGCGTTATGACAAGCAGATATTAAAATTTTTCACAGAACATTACAAGCACATTGTGTACGCAGGCTTAAATCCCATGGGAACCAAATATGACCAGGTGGTCTGCGACGGAAGAGAAATTACCTTCAGCGCAATTTCCTACCTTCATGAGCTGGGACACACCAAAATCGGCTATATCGGAGAGCAGAACAACGAAATCCGCTATACTGCCTTTAAGGAAGCTCTGAAGTCCTTAAACCTTCCCTTTTTGCAGAAAAATACAGCAAACGTAAAACTTTCCCACGAAGGGGGGCTATCAGGGCGCCTATCATTTAATGGAAGCAAAATCTGATGTCACTGCCATTTTCTGTGCCAACGACAATACTGCTATTGGAGCCATTAAGGCGATTCGTGAAAAAGGTTATCGGATTCCGGAGGATATTTCCATTATCGGCGTAGATGACATTGAAACCGCCCAATATCTATCTCCCATGCTGACCACTGTACATATCCCCATGGAAGAAATGGGGCAGCTTGCTTCCAAAATTCTCATTGACCGGATTAACGGAGGTCATCGGATTCCCCTTAAGGTCATGCTTCCCTTCCACATTGCCAAAAGGGATACCTGTGCAAAGCCGGCGCGGAACGGAAAAACCTTTCTGAATGCACCCGTCGGATAACAAAAAGCCGCACAAAACAGCAGTCAGAAATGCCTGACTTGGGTTTTGTGCAGCTTTTTTATTACAGATATTTATTTATTTTTTACCCTCTCATAAGTTCTAAATTCATACTCAATATCAAAGTATGTCTGCTCTTCGCTTCTTCCTGTTACCTTCCACTCTCCCTCTTTATCCAAATCCGGGAAAAAGCTGTCTGCCTCATAGGCAAAATCTATTTTTGTCACATATGCTTTACTGCAGTAGGGAAGCATCTGTTTATATACGCTGTCGCCACCGATAACATAAACCTCTTCCTCATATTTCTTTGCTTCTTCCAAAGCCTCTTCTACACTGTGAACCACAACTGCACCCTTTGCCTGATAATTCTTATCTCTTGTAAGCACAATGTTCACTCTGTTTTTCAGAGGAAGCCCTCCCGGAAAGCTTTCCAGTGTTTTTCTTCCCATAATCACCACATTTCCGGTAGTTGTATTTCTGAAAAATTTCATATCTGCCGGAATACTGACCAGCAGCTTGTTGTCCTTCCCAATTCCCCAGTTCGCGTTCTGCCGCTACAATTAAATTCATATCTTTTCTCCTCTTTTAAACTGCAATAGGTATATTCTTAATCTGCGGACCTGCCTGATAATCCTCTACAATCAAATCCGCTGTGGTAAATGCATAGAAATCCTTCACTTCCGGATTCAGGGAAACCTTTGGTGCAGGATAAGCTTCTCTGGAAATCAACTCCTTTACTGCCTCCACATGACGGTCATAAATATGTGCATCTGCAATCACATGTACCAGTTCTCCGGGAATCATATCATTAACCTGCGCTACCATCATGAGAAGAATGGCATACTGGCACACATTCCAGTTATTTGCTGCCAGCACGTCCTGGGAGCGCTGATTCAAGACTCCGTTCAACACCAGCCTTTCGCTGTTTCTCTCCTTTGTCACATTATAGGTCATGCTGTAGCAGCAGGGATCCAAAGCTCCGCTGTGAAGATATTCAAATTGATACAGATTTGTCATAATTCTTCTGCTATAGGGATTTTCCTTTAATTGCTTTAACACATAATCCATCTGGTCGGTTTCTTCTCCCTTGTAAAGAAACTTCTTTCCCACCACATCTCCGTAACAGGTTCCGATGGAACCGTCCTCATCTGCCCATGCGTCCCAGATGTGTGCATTTAAATCATGAATGTTGTTGGATTTCCTCTGATATATCCATAAAATCTCGTCCATACAAGTTTTCAATGCCGTTTTTCTAAGAGTCAGCGCCGGAAATTCCTTCCGTAAATCATAACGGTTTACCACGCCGAAGCGCTTAATGGTATAAGCGCTCTCTCCGGTATCCTCCCATTTAGGGCGCACCTTCTCCCCCTTTGTATCTGTTCCATTCTCCAGAATATCACGGCACATAGAAATAAATAAATTATCTGCTAAACTCATACTGATTTCCTTTCTGTTCTGCAAAACTGCCCGCTTGGATTGCACGTTGTGCAATCATTATACCACACGCGCAGAAAAGGAAGCGCCGCAGGGCATTTTCTTTTCAAGCTGTGGCTTTCCGGGTATAATCTGCCACTTTGTGGCAGCAAGCCGAAGCATTGGCTTGGATTGCACGTTGTGCAATCATTATACCCCATTCCGCTTCTTTTTACCACAAAAAAAGAGCGGCTCAGAAATTAGAATTTCCTCCCGTATTTCCAAGCCATTCTCTTCTTATTTCTTTCTATAAAGAAGTCACAAAAACTGCGGCAATCAGCACCGGCAGAACAAATTTAACCAGCACAGACCACACGCCTGCCAGTTTAAATTCTGCCTTTCCTTCATTAGTAATTTCCCGCACTGCATTTTTAGATTTCCATACCCAACCAATAAAGATGCAGGCAAGGATTCCGCCAATAGGCAGGGACACATTGGACACCAGATAATCCGCCAAATCAAAGAAACTCTTTCCGGCAACCTTAATATCACTCCACATGCCAAAGCTCAAAGCACATGGAATTCCAAGGCAGGTAATCAATCCTGCTGAAATCACAGCCGCCTTTGTCCTTGTCACATGGAAGGTATTGACTGCAAAGGATACCACAACCTCCAGATAGGCAATACTGGTAGAAACAGCTGCAAATAATACCAGCACAAAGAAAATCACGCCGAATATTTTACCTCCCGGCATTTCTCCAAATACAGTGGGAAGTGTCTGGAACATCAGACTCGGACCGCTCTCCGGGTCAAAGCCAAACGCAAATACTGCCGGTAAAATAGCGAAGCCCGCAATCATGGCAACCAGTGTATCAAAGAATGCAATGCTTCCCGCACTTTTTACAATTTTCTGGTCTTTTCCAAGATAAGCGCCATAGGTAATCGTTGCCCCTGTTCCAAGGGAAAGAGAAAAGAACACCTGTCCCAAAGCCGCCAGAAATGCCCCTGGTGTCAACTTGGAAAAATCAGGCTTCAGGAAAAATTCAATACCCTTTTCCGCTCCCGGAAGTGTACAGGAACGCACCACAATTACCAGCATACAAAGCACTAAAAGCGGCATCATAATTTTGCATGAACTTTCGATTCCCTTCTGAATACCTCTTACTACAATCAAGATGGTAATCACCATAAAAATCAGATAATATACAATCTGGCTTCCTGCGTTGGTTGTAAAGGTCTGAAAAAATTCGCTTCCCTTATCTGACGCACCTGTCACAGAGGCAAAAATATAACGAATAACCCAACCGCCTAAAACTGCATAATAAGATAAACCGATAAAACTGGTAATCACAGCCAGAATTCCCACACCGCCCCACTTTTTATTCAGCGCCTTATAGCTTCCGAATGCATCTTTTCCTCCGGCGCGGCCTATAGTAATCTCTGCTATAATCATGGGAATTCCCACCAGGAAAATACAAATCAGGTACACCAGAACAAAAGCACCGCCCCCGTTTTCTCCTACCAGCATAGGAAATCTCCAGAGATTCCCCATACCCACAGCAGAACCGGCTGCTGCCATAATAAATCCCAGACTGCCAGACCATTTGGCTGTGTCCGTGTTTTTCTTGCTTTCTGTTTGTTGACTCATATGCCCCTCCTTTTGACAATGAAAAAAGACCTCCGCCCCTGTATTATACATAAGGACGAAGGTCATATACTTCGTGGTACCACCTTAATTCATTCCTGTCCTGCAGGAACCTCTGCGGATACGGGAAACTGCCTTTTTTCTCTTTCGGCTTATACTTTTACTTCCTTATATCCAGGCGCTGTAATGGGCGCTCCCATCGCAGCCTATGCAACTTATGCAGTCGGTGCGAAGCTCCAAGACCATCTTCCATTCTCTTCTCCGCACTTCTTCTCACCCACCGAAGCTCTCTTTGCCGTTTCCAAAAATGTACTCTTCTTTTCATTGCCGTTTCTTATTTTTTCTGCTTTACAGTATAAAACCCTATTTCTCTCTTGTCAAACCTTTCTCTAAAGTTTTTCAAAACTTTACAAATCTTACAAAAAATGGTACTCTTTCTTAGTAAATTCCTCAAAAGTAGTTTTACCTTTTATACAAGAAAACTCTCTGATTTTTGTTGGAAATACCCACTAACCTGAATTACATTCAGAAAGGAGTCCCTTATGAAAAAATTCATCATCTACTTACTAAAACCTTTTTCCTTCCTGCCTGCAATTGCCATGATGTATCTCATTTTCAGCTTTTCTGCTCAGACAGGAACCGAATCCGGCAATTTAAGCCATGAAATCAGCTATCACCTTGTTTCTGTTGCTGACCGCGTTCTGGATAAAGGTCTGTCTGAAGAAGAGAAAAATGCCTATGCCGATAAAATCGAATTTCCGGTACGCAAACTGGCACATATGACAGAATACTTCATTCTTGCCATTTGCATGTCTTTTCCCCTCTATGTATATGGCGTCCGGGGCTTCTGGCTGTTTCTTCTGGCAGGTCTTCTCTGTGTGGGATTTGCCTGTACAGATGAATTTCATCAATCTTTCGTAGCAGGAAGAGGGCCTTCCAAACGTGATGTAGCCATAGACAGCACAGGCGCTTTATTCGGCATTATTCTGGTACAGATTTTCTGCCACAGTTTTACACCTTCCAGACGAAGAAGATAAACACTTACAGGATAACATTTTCCTGTAAAACAAAAACGGTTTTCCCAAAGGACTCCAATCCTTCCAGGAAAACCGTTTTCTTATTTTTTACCATAGTTCCAGAGATACATCGGTTGCTGACAGGATTTCTTCCTGTCCCTGCTCATTTCGGATAACCAGTCTGCCGTCCTCTGAAATTCTCTCTGCCAGCACTATCCGGCTCTTAAAATCAGAGTGAAGTTTTATTTTTCTCCCCGGAATTATATTCCACGCTATATATTCTCCGGGAATTCCTTTTTTCTCCACTTCTTTCAAAAGACAGTTGACAATACAGGCAGCCAGACGGTTTCTATCCACCTGCTGACCCTTTTGCAGAATAGTTCCTGCCTTTTGTCGCAGTTCCCCGGGAAAGCCCTCTTCCGGTTCATAGAGATTCAGTCCGATTCCCACCACTGCAAATTCAATATCCCCTGTTTCAAAATCTGTAACTGCCTCTGTGAGAATTCCACACACTTTTTTACCCTGCAAATACAGATCATTCACCCATTTAATGTCCAATGAAACACCACAGGATTCCCTTACAGCTTTGCACACAGCAACAGCTGCTGCCGCTGTCATTTCCAGACTCTCCTGAACTGTTTTTCCCGGATACAACAGAACACTGAGATACAAGCCACTTCCTTTGGGCGAATAAAAGCTGCGCCCCTTTCTCCCTCTGCCCTCTATCTGGCTGTTTGCAGCCACAAAGGAACCATGGGGCAGCCGGCTCTCCAGGGCTTTCTGTTTCATCACCTGACTGGTGGACGAAATCTCCTGAAAAACCTGTATCTCCACCTCCGGATTTTCCAGAAAACACCGGACAGCTTCCCCAGACAAAATATCATTTTCCTGACAAAGAGCATACCCCTTATTTGTCACAGCCTGAATCTGATACCCCTCCTGCCTGAGGCTTTTCATGGCCTTCCACACTGCTGTCCTGGATATGTCAAGCTGCTGTGCCAGCTCTTCCCCTGACAGATAACTGCCCTTTTGTTTTTCCAGAAGCTCCAGAAGCTTTGATTTTGTTGACATTTCCTTTTCCTTTCTGTTACCGCTCTTCACGGAAATAATTCACACCGCAGGATTTCGGCTGAGAATTTTCTTTTGAAGAACGAATAGATGTCATAATCAATACTACAATGGTCATTAAAAACGGTATCATATCAAAAATAGAGCTTGGAATTACCTGAGGTACATAGTATTTCAATACGCTGAAACCACCGAATACCAGGGCAGCCAAAATGGCTCTGTTTGGATTCCAGGTTGCAAAAATAACCAATGCCACTGCAATCCAGCCAAGACCATTGACACAGCTTGTTACCCATACACCGTTGCAGATAATCATAGAACAATATGCACCGCCAATACCGCAAAGGCCGCCGCCCAACATCAGATTTAAGTATTTCAGCTTTGTCACAGGGATCCCCGCTGCATCTGCTGCTGCCGGATTCTCTCCTACAGCCCGAACATTCAGACCGGTCTTTGTTCTATGAAGATAAATCGCGCATAAGATTGCTGCTGCAATGCCCAGATATACAAAAATATTGTAGTTAAACAACAGTTTTCCAATCACCGGAATGTCTGTAAGGAAAGGAAGCTTCACCTTTCCCAGACTGTCCAGAATCCCTTCCGGCAGTTTCAGAGAAGTATTTCCGCTTTTCTCCCGGACAAAATCTCCCACAAAGTTACTAAATCCAATACCAAAAATAGTCAGAGTCAGACCCGTAACATTCTGGTCTGCCATAAAAGTAACAGTTAACACTGCGTAGATTAAAGCGCCCAGCATACCTGTGACAAATGCTGCTGCAAGAGCCAGAACCAGATTGTCTGTCCAGTATCCCACGACAAAGCCGCCCACTGCACCAATGGACATCATACCTTCTACACCCAGGTTCAGATGTCCTGCTTTTTCGTTGATAATTTCTCCCAAAATCCCGAAAAGCAGTGGCGTTCCGGCAAGAACCGCTGCTACAAAAAAGTTTACAAAAAAATCCATTATGCCTGTCCTCCTTTCCTGCGTGTCACAAATTTATACCGTACAAAGAATTCACAGCCCAGTACAAAGAAAAGGATAACACCCTGAAGTACATCTGCGGAATAGGCAGACAGGCCGTGCGCAGACTGCATAACTGTACTTCCCTTTTCCAAAACTGCAAAAAGGAAGGATACCACCAGAATTCCCACTGGATTTAACTGTGCAAGCCATGCCACAATAATGGCAGTAAAGCCCACTCCTCCTGCCACAGAGGTTGTCAGTGTCAGGTCTGAACCGCTGGCCTGCACCATACCTGCAATACCGCAAATACCGCCGGAAAACGCCATGGTACGAAGCACAATTTTCTTATAATTCATACCTGCATAATTAGCAGTAGCACGGCTTTCTCCTACTACGCCGATTTCATATCCCTGCTTTGTAAATTTCAGATAAACATAAACAATGACAACCAGCACCAGACCAATAAGCCAGCCTGCATGCACACCGAAAATTTTGTCAAGCTGGGCGCTTTCCCCAAATCTGGCAATCTTCGGGAAGCCGGAAGAATTGGGATCCTTCCACGGACCGTCGCGCAAAAAGGAAATCAAATACAGCGCCACATAGTTTAACATCAAAGTAAACAGTGTTTCGTTTGTATCAAATTTTGCCTTGAAAAATGCAGGAATCAGCCCCCACAGGGCGCCGCCCAACATACCTGCCAAAAACATACAGATCATCAACAACCAGTGTGGGAAATCCCAGCAAAACAGCGCAAAATATGTTGCGAAGATAGCTCCCATGATAATCTGTCCTTCTGCCCCAATGTTCCAGAAACGCATCTTAAACGCCAGAGTAATACCCAAAGCCGGTATCAGAAGAGGCACCATAAGCTTAATAGTTGCCTGAAATGCCATGGTACTTCTAAATGCACCGGATATAATTGTTCCATATACAGAAAACGGATTATATCCGATAAAAAGGATAAACAATCCTCCTGCCAAAATGGCAAATAACACAGATAGAAGGCGCAGACGGATAATCTGTCCATGAGGTCTTTCGCTTCTCTTTTCAATACGAATCAGAGGTTCTTTCTTCTTAGTTTCCATTAGCCCTCTTCCCTCCTCTTACCAGTCATCATCAATCCCAACTCCTCTTTTGTAGTGGTTTTTGCATCTACCACCCCTGTAGACTCTCCATGACACATCACCATGATTCTGTCTGAAATCTGCAGAAGCACGTCCAAATCCTCTCCGATAAAGAGAACTGCAACTCCTTTTTTCTTCTGCTCATTGAGCAAATCGTAAATTGTATAAGAAGAATTGATGTCTAGTCCGCGGACAGGATAAGCGGTTACCAGAACAGAGGGATTGGATTCAATTTCTCTTCCCAGAAGCACCTTCTGCACATTTCCTCCTGACATAAGACGCACTGGCGTGTCAACACTGGGTGTTACCACCTTTAGCTTTTTCACCAGATCCTCTGCCATTTTTCTGGCTGGCTTTCTGTCTATAAAAATACCCTTATTCTTATCATAGGTTTTCAAAAGAATATTATCCACCATACCCATGGAAGCCACAAGCCCCATACCCAGACGATCCTCTGGTACAAAGCCCAGACTGATGCCCAGATTGGCAATTTCTCTCGGTGTTTTTCCTACCACATTTTCTTTATTATGAAGAATTGCACCCTTATCCACCGGAATTAACCCTGCAATACTTTCACACAATTCCTTCTGTCCGCTTCCGGCAACTCCGGCAACTCCCAGGATTTCTCCAGCCTTGATTTCCACACTCAAATCCTTGACTGCCATGGTTCCGTCCGGGGACTTTACGGAAAGATCCACAATTTTCAGCCTGGTAAATACATTTTCACATTCCGGACGCTGAATTTCCAGAGTAACCGGACGGCCTACCATAAGCTCTGTCAACTGCTTTTCATTAGTTTCACAGGTATTGACTGTGTCAATACTCTGTCCTTTTCGCAAAATCGTTACCCTATCGCTGATTTCCATAACCTCGTTCAACTTATGGGTAATAATAATAATAGCACTGCCCTGCTCTCTCATTTTTCTGAGAATTGCAAAAAGTTTTTTTGTTTCCTGTGGGGTAAGCACTGCGGTAGGTTCATCTAAAATCAAAATATCTGCATTGCGATATAACACTTTCAGAATTTCTACGGTCTGCTTTTCACTGACAGACATATTATAAATTTTCTTTTCAGGCTCAACCTCCAGCCCGTATTTTTCTGTCAGCTTTAAAATACGTTCTTTTAATTCTTTTGGCTTTACTCGTTTTCCTTCCATTCCCATAGCTACATTATCCATGGCAGAAAATACATCTACCAGCTTAAAATGCTGATGAATCATGCCGATTCCCAGCTTTCCTGCGTCCATGGGGGAATTAATGGTTACTTCTTTCCCATTCACCTTAATAATGCCTTCGTCAGGGTGATAAATTCCTGAAATCATATTCATCAGCGTTGTTTTACCGGATCCATTTTCTCCCAGAAGCGCCAGGATTTCTCCTCTGCGGACTTCCAGATTAATATGGTCATTGGCAACTACACTTCCGAAGGTTTTGGTAATTCCCTGAAGCTCAATGGCATTCTCCTTCTTCTCCAAAGCCAACTCGTGTCACCTCTCATTTCTTTTGTTTCTGCTGTTTTACAGCATACAGATTTATTGTATCATAAGAAAGAACTGCCGCACAAGAACTTTTCTGCAAAATCAAAACTGCGGCAGCGGGCATCTGTGGAAATCTCTCCACCTGCGCCTGCTGCCGCAGCCTTATTTTTTCTTCTGATTCAACTTATCTGAAATATCTATTTTACCACGATATTCTTATAATACCAGTTAATACCGCCTGTAATGGTTGCATCATCTAAAGTCTTTCCGTCTTCTCCTATGGTCTTTCCGTCATTTGTTTCCAGAACACCGTCAAATACATTGAAGCCGTCTTCTACAATTTTCTTTCTTGCCTCATCTACCTTTTCCTGTGTTCCCGGTGCAACCAGATCTTCATTTAAAGGAGTAATGTCCACCAGGCCATCGTCCATACCGCCGAAGTAGTTTTCAGCAGTCCAGGTTCCGTCAATTACCTGCTGTACAGCCTGTGTATAATATACACCCCAGTTCCATACAACAGATGTCAAAGTAGCTTTTGGTGCATCTTTTTCCATATCAGAGTTGTATCCAACGCCCCAGACACCTGCGGATTCTGCTTCTGTCTGTGGGTTCGGAGTATCGCAGTGCTGACCGATAACATCACAACCCTCTGCAATCAGAGCTTTTGCTGCATTGGTCTCCTCTGTAGGAGAAAGCCAGCTATTTGTAACCTTTACATATACTTCTGCATCAGGGTTTACCTCTGCAACACCAATGGCAAATGCATCAGCGCCGCCGGTTACCTCTGAGTTTTCAGAGCCCATAGCTGCTACATAACCGATTTTGTTGCTCTCTGTCTTCATACCTGCCACAATACCGGATAAGTATCTTGCCTGATAAATTCTTCCGAAATAATTGTTGAAGTTTGTATCGTTTGATTTATAGCCTGTACCATGTGAAAAAATAACTTCCGGATACTCCTCAGCAAGCGCTTCACAGGTATCCATATAGTTGAAGCTTGTTGCAAAGATAATCTGGCAGCCCTCTTCAATACACTCTCTCATTGCCTGCTCTGTCATAGTAGGATCTTCATCGGGAATGTTGTTTTTTCTGATAATCTGGCTGTCATCAAGACCCAGTTCCTTCTGCATTTCTACAATCCCCTGGTCATGGGCATAGCTATATCCGGAACCATCTGCAGGGTCACCAATATGGATAACGCCTACTTTTAAGTCTTCCTTTGCTACCGGTGCAAAGCTGCTTTTACCAGCTTCTTTGTCCTCTCCTGCCTCTGCGTTTCCCTCTGTTTTAGAATTTTCTTTTTCCTCCACAGCCTGCTGCTGTCCGCAACCTGTCATCAATGTTCCGACCATGGCAATAGAAAGTAACACACCTAAGATTTTCTTCTTCATGATTTTCCTCCTAAAGTTTTAAATGTTATCATAGATTTTACAAATTTCTCCATGAAACTACATCATAGCACCATATATCTGTTTTTTCAACTGCCTTTTGGTTTTTTATATCATTTACAAATTCCGCTGTTTCTCAAGATACTGCAAAATATTTTTGTAAACCTCTTCTTTTCCCTCTTCATTCAGGATTTCGTGGCGCATTCCCGGATACCTCTTTCCTGTTACCTGTCTGTATCCCATTTTTTTCAAAAACTGCAGCTCCTGTACAAACTTTCTTCCGTTTCCAATACAGGGGTCATCTTCTCCTCCCAGAAACAAAACAGGAAGTTCCTTGTTTCTTACCTTCCAGCCTTTTTTGCTGTAAGTACCTTTCATCAGCCTAAAGAGGCTTTCAAACCCATCTGTAGTAAATACAAATCCGCAAAAAGGCGATGCGTCATAGGCTTCTACTACTTCGTTGTCTGAGCATATCCAGGCAGAGGTGCTGTCCTCCTTTTTAAATCTTGCCACACAGGGGGCAAAGGCCAGCGTCTGAATCTCCTTACTTCTGTAGCCGCCACCCTTTCGTTTTTTCTGCAATTTTGCCAGGGCAAGCCCCAAATCCACTGCCCGGTTTTTGCTTGGCGGTCCTGTGAGAATCAGCTTGTCCAGCTCCCTGTCATACTCCTTCAGGTAATTTCTGGCAACCAAAGTTCCCATACTATGTCCCAGCATATAAAAAGGAATCCCCTGAAACTTTTCCTTTGTCCACTTTGTCACCTGATGCAAATCCTCTACAATCCCTTTTGCCCCGGTGTTATAAAAATAGCCCAGGTCTTCTTCTCTTCTGACACTCTTTCCGTGTCCTCTATGGTCATGAATCACTGCCGCATATCCATGTTCTGCCAGAAATTCCATAAACGGCAGATAACGCTCTTTATGTTCGCTCATGCCATGAGAAATCTGAACCACCCCCTTTTTCCTACCCTCCGGCTCTGTCCAGAGTACAGACAGGGTAAGACCGTCCTGCTCAGAATGGATTTCTGCTATATTTCGTATCATCAAACCGCCTCCTTTGCCGTTTCTTTTTCTGTAAATGGAAAAACCGGCGCCTTATACGCACAAAATATGCTTTAAAGCGCCAGTCTTTGCTGTCTTCTGATTAATCTGCTTAATCTTCTACTATTTCCAAAACATCTGCCGGACAGGCTTTTGCACAAATACCACATGCAATACATTTGCTGCTTACCGGTGATTCTTCTGCTTTTACCATAACGCCAAACGGACATGCCTCTACACATTTGCCGCAGCCTGTACATTTTTTCTTATTTATCATGTATACGCCCTTTGCATTCTGTGTAATTGCCCCTTCCGGACAGGCTTTTGCACATTTACCGCACTGTACACATACCATAGGCTTCGCATCGCCTTTTTTCTCAATAATCTGAATACAGGACTTGTCCGGGTCAAATTCTTTATAAAAGCTTTCAGAACATGCTCTTACACACTCCAGACATGCCATACATTTTGCACCTTTTGTAACTTTCAGTTTCTTCATGGTAAAATCCTCCGCTTTCGTGATAAAATTCATCTGCGCATAACGCATTTCAGGGTTGTTATCATCTGATAATTTTACCATTTTATCCTGAATTTCACAAGCAGATTTTCATAGTTCCAGTAATTTGCTGCCTAAAATACTCCTACAGCTTCAGGAATTGCTCTACATTTACAATAAATACCGTTGCCCCTCCTACGTCAATGGTAACAGGAGGCGCTGCATATCCAAGCACCGGTCCTTTGGTACCTGCAGAATACGCCGGTGTAATCATAACCTCTTTTCGTCTGGAGCATTCTTCTTTAATAATGTTCAGCACAGTATCTACCTTTTCATCTTCTGTACCAATCATCAATGTGGCATTGCCCTTTCTCAGGAATCCGCCTGTACTGGACAGCTTTGTCACACTGATTTTCTCCTTATTCAGCCGTTCTATTACAAATCCCTCGTCTTCTTTTCGTACAATGGCAAATATCATTTTCATAAAGCATACCTCCTTCAGCCCCTCGGCTTCTACCCGCCTATACAACAGCAGGCATTTTTTATGAAGCCTATTATACCACACTTCCCGTTTAAAGCCAATATTTTATCACATTAAAGTTTTCATTTCATAAGACGCATTTTCCTATAAAATAACAAAAGACAGACATCTCTGTCTGTCCTTTGTTTCTGGAAATAAAAAAAGCGCGAGACGGGACTCGAACCCGCGGCCTCGACCTTGGCAAGGTCGCGCTCCACCAACTGAGCCACTCGCGCATGTTGTGTTTGATTTGTTATCTCAAGCACAGGTAATACTATACTATAAAGCTTTTTATTTGTCAACAATATTTTTAAATTTTTTTGCCTTTTTTCGCACTGCCTTTGAAAGATATGCTATACTAAAAGAAATTCTTCAAAGAAAGGACGGATTTTCATGGATATAAATACATCTGAGTTGGATTGTCTGGTGCAGAAATATGAGGAACTTCTGACTTCCACAGCAGACACTCTCTGGGATTATGCAGAAACTGCCTATCAGGAAATTAAATCCTGCACCCTTTTAAAAAAACACCTCTGTTCTCATGGTTTCACCCTTCTTCCCACTTCCCCGCAGCTCCCCACAGCTTTCGCGGCAAAGTATGGAAGCGGCAGACCGGTTATCGGACTGTTGGGAGAATACGATGCCCTGCCTGATATGGCACACCCGGCGGACTGCTTTTTACCCACAGAACCAACTTCCTGCCTGACTTCTGCTGGTCACGGCTGCGGACATCATCTTCTTGGAACCGGGCTTCTGGCCGCTGCCCTGTTCTTAAAAGATCTTATGGACAAATACCAACTTCCCGGCACCATTATCTACTTCGGTTGTCCGGCAGAAGAAAACGAAGCCGGAAAAAGCCAGATGCTCGCACAGGGCTTTTTCCGTGATGTCGATGCCGCTTTTTCCTGGCACCCTCATGCACAGTCCGGTATTTTCAACCAATCTTTGGCAAATCAGCGGGTATCCTACACCTTTACCGGCACCAGCGCCCATGCTTCCCTGGCGCCTCATCTGGGCAGAAGCGCCCTGGACGCCTGCGAATTAATGAATATCGGGGTCAATTATTTAAGAGAACACATGCCTGATAATGCCAGGATTCACTATGCCTACTTAAATGCCGGAGGCAAACTTCCCAATATTGTTCCTGCCAAAGCCCAGCTTTTGTACGCCATACGTTCTCCCCAAAGCCGGGAAGCCGCAGAGCTTAGAAAGCGTGTAGACCGCATTGCTGCAGGCGCTGCTCTGATGACGGATACAAAAGTGGACATTCAGACACGTTGTATTTATGACAGCCTTCTGCCCAATCCTTCTCTGGACAGACTGCTGTTAAAATATATGAAAACCTTCTCTCCTGCTATATACACACCCGAAGAGGTTTCTTATGCTGCACAGGCAGAAAAAGTTCTTGGAAACCCCGCCTGCGACATGCCCTTATGCACACTTCCAGACCTTTCTCTTACACGGAAAACCGGGATTTCCACTGATGTGGGAAATATAAGCCAAAAGCTGCCCTGCACAGCCTTTATGACCGCCTGTTATGCAAAGGATACTCCGCTGCACCATTGGACAGCTGTTGCTCAGGGAAAATCTTCCATTGCACACAAAGGCATGCTGACAGCCGGAAAAATCCTCGCAGCCAGTATCTGGGAACTACTGCTTTCCCCTGAAATCATGGAACATGCTCAGAAAGACTTTTTAACAGAAAAAGTGAAACGGGATATTGCTTAACCGCAACACCCCGTTTCAGGTACGCAAAATCGCACTGAGTACATATTGATTATTTGGAAAATTCTTATGGGTAATATCCTCCAGGCGGATTAAATCCACGTCCAGCCACAACTCCTCTGCCACTACCATAAGATGTGAAAACATAATACCAAAATTCATCTCCTCATATTTGCCCATATGCCCTACGGTATGCTTTTTTGCAAATACATGAATCCGGTTGTCATAAACCACAAATCTCCATGGCTGACTGTTCATACTGGACGGGGACAGACGCGCTGCCTCTAAAAGCTGTTTCATCCACTGACGGGGAACTTCCTTATAGACACACAGTTCTTTCAAATCCATGCGCTTTGCATCGACCGCCTTTCTGGTATAGCTTCCCTTGCTTTTTCCAAAAGCCATGGTAATCATAAATTTCAGGTTGCCCTTATGCGGATTTCCCAGCTTTGGTTTTATGCCGCCCAAAAAGCAGGTTCCCAGACCTCTGGTACACAAAAACAGCGCAATCTGTTCCATAATATACCCTGCATTCATTTGTGCCAAATCCTTTTCTTCAGAATAAAAGGAAATGTAATAAGGCGCTTTTACTCCCAGAAAATGGATTCTCTTATTCTGTCCCTTTGTATTGTCAAGAATGGAAATTTCAGTACGAATCCCCGGATTCAGACCTTCAATCTGTTCATAAAAATCCCTTAATTCCTGCAAAAGCTCACTACTCACAGGCTCCATCTCGTAGCTGCGTACAGATTTTCTTAAAAAAATTGCTTCATATAAATTCATACTCTCACCTTCAGCTTATTCGTAACAATATTTTAACATACAAAATTTGAATTGCAATGATTATTTTCTAAAATTTCTATTGACATTTTCTATTTTCGCATGTACTATTGTATTAGTCAATTAGTACAATAGTACAAATAAAAGGAGGTGCTGTTATGTCATGGAACCTGGACTCCGAACGTCCTATTTATACGCAGATTATAGAACGTATCACTCTGGATATTATTTCCGGAATTTACGCTCCGGGTGCAAGGCTCCCGTCAGTAAGGGATTTGGCACAGAACGCCGGAGTAAATCCCAACACCATGCAAAAAGCTCTTTCCGAGCTTGAACGAACCGGACTACTTTTCAGTCAGCGAACCAGCGGACGTTTTGTCACGGAGGAATTAGCTATGATAGAAAAAACAAAAACACAGCTTGCAGCCCAGCAGATCAGAGAATTTCTGGAAAAAATGCAGCGTATTGGATTTGACAGGGAAACCACCCTGAAACTTATCCAACAAACAGAGGAAAAGGAGGCGCAAGTATGAATCCAATTTTAGACTGTCAAAATCTGACGAAATACTATGGCAACAAGATTGCCCTTGATAACTTAAATCTGACTTTAGAACCGGGGAAAATCATCGGGCTTTTAGGTCCCAACGGCAGCGGAAAAACCACTTTTATCAAACTGCTCAACGGACTTCTGACCCCGGATAAAGGACAGGTTCTGATAAACGGTATGAAACCGGGAATTGACACAAAGAAAATCGTTTCCTATCTTCCTGAGCGTACCTATCTTGGCTCCTGGAGAAAAGTCTGCGATATCATTGATTTCTTCCATGATTTCTATGAGGACTTTGATAAAAGCCGGGCCTATGATATGTTGCAGAAGTTGAACATCAATCCCTCAGACCGCCTTCATTCCATGTCAAAAGGCACAAAAGAAAAAGTGCAGCTCATTCTCGTTATGAGCCGCCGGGCAAACCTTTACTGTCTGGACGAACCCATTGCAGGCGTAGACCCTGCTGCAAGAGATTACATTCTCTCCACCATTCTCAACAATTATGAGGAGAATGCTACGATTCTCCTCTCCACTCATCTGATTTCTGATGTGGAAAATATTCTGGACGATGTCATTTTCATTCAGAACGGACGGATTCGCCTGACAGACAGTGTAGAAAATATTCGCTTCCAGCAGGGCAAATCTGTAGATACGTTATTTAGGGAGGTGTTTAAATGTTAAGAAAATTGTTTAAATATGACTGGAAGTCTGTTTCCCCTCTTCTTTTTATACTTCATGGTATCCTTTTACTGTATACCATACTGGGACGGATTGCTATCTCTATTGGCTCTGCACAGAGCAATACACAGACTGCCTCTTCTGCCTCTGAATTTTCCGGCATTGCAGGCGCACTGTATGTACTTGGCTTTATATTCTTTATCATTGCCATTATAATTGCTACATACCTTTATTTAGCTGTACATATGCAGAAAAATCTTTTTTCAGATGAGGGCTATTTAACCCACACGCTTCCGGTATCTCCTGTAAAGCTTCTGTGGTCTAAAATTCTGGTTTTTAACGCCTGGATTTTACTGGATATACTGTGTGTTGTAATTTCTATTGCAATCCTGGTCATTTATCCGGATACCCTTACCTGGATTTTAGAGGATTTCCAATTTCTGCTTCATATTTTCTTAGGCAGTGCAGGCTTTCAAAACCAGCTTTCTATAATCCTGACTGTCCTGAATGTGATTGTGCTTTATTTGGGCTATTATACCATGCTGCTGTTTTTTGCCCTTTGTCTTGGCAATTTATTCAAGAACCACAAGGTTCTGGGAAGTGTTCTTTCCTTTTTTGGTGTAAATATTATACTTTCCATTATAAAAACCATTATTCTCTTTCTGGTTCCTGCCCTGAATCCCTTTACCATATCTTTCTCTTCAGATATGGCAACCCAGGAAATGGTAACCTCTTCAGACCTGAGTTTTTCCGGACTTCCTATAATTGGTTTTTCTCTTCTATGGGATTTGATTTTTGCTGTTCTCTTTTTCCTGGGAAGCAGGTATATTATTTCTAAAAGGCTGAACCTGCAATAAAAATTTTGTCATAACAAACAGGCTGTCGTATCAGATTGCTATGAGAAATATTCTCCATATACATCTGATGCGACAGCCTCTTCTCTTTCAGGGATTCTCTGCTTTTTCAGCCTCTTTTTCCACTTCCCGAATCTGTTTTTCCACATCTTTTTTAAATTTTTCCCATTTCCCGGGATTTTCTACATAATATTTGGGACAGTTTTTCCCCGTTACATCATAATGCCGGATTACGTCCTCTGAGGTCAGATTAAACCGATAGCAGAGCCAGCCCGTGAGCCGTACTAAAGAAATATAGGTAGCGTCTGTAAAAGCCCCCGTTTCGTCCAAATGGCAGCATTCAATGGACAAGGTGTCCTCATTTCTGGAATTTGACGCATAAGCAATTTCTGTGCTGGGAATACACTGTACGATTTCTCCCTCAATTCCTACAACAAAATGACTGCTGACTTTGGTTTCATGACTGTCCTTTAATCCCTGGAAATAATCCCGGTTATTCTTTGCCGTTGTTCCCGGATTGGCTGTATAATGCACTACGATTCCTTTTATCTTCTTTAAAGGCGTACCCGGTCTGGAATATTCATTTGGCTCCAGCAAATCCACTTCAAAGGGAGGCGCTCCTACAAAGGATTCATTTCTTGCCTTTAAAAGCCTTCTCTCCTGTATCTGTTCTCTGACTTTATTTCCCAGAAAAAATATCAGTATCACCGTAAAAACAGCTGCCAGAAACAACAGTATGTGGCGGCGTCTTTCCCGCTTTCTCTTCTGACGCCGCAGTTCTCTTCGACTCTCCAGGTCTGCGGACTCTCTGTGTCTTTTTCTGCCAAACATCATCTTCTGTTCTCTCCTGTATCCTTCGCTCTTCGTAGGATTTCCTGTTTCTATACTCCCTATGATACGCAAACATGAATACTCTGTCAACAGAACATGTGTCCTGTGAAAGAAAATTTCCTATAAAATTAAAAACACCGCATGAACCTGCCAAAAAGCAGTGTCCATGCGGTGTTCTTTTTATTCGTCTATACTATAATTAGGAGCTTCCTTTGTAATATGAATATCATGTGGGTGTGATTCTTTTAAGGAAGCAGCAGAAATCTTCACGAACTGTCCGCTTTCCTTCAAAGTTTCAATATCTTTTGCTCCACAATATCCCATACCGGAACGAAGTCCGCCGATAAGCTGGAATACTGTATCTTCTACATGGCCCTTGTAAGCGACACGGCCTTCCACGCCTTCCGGAACCAGCTTCTTTGCGTCCTGCTGGAAATAACGGTCTTTACTTCCGTTTTCCATAGCAGCAATGGAGCCCATACCTCTGTAAACCTTATATTTTCTTCCCTGATACAATTCAAAATCTCCAGGGCTTTCATCACAGCCTGCAAAGATACTTCCCATCATACATACGTTTGCACCTGCTGCAATGGCTTTTGTCATATCTCCGGAATACTTGATTCCACCGTCTGCGATAATCGGAATTCCATATTCTTTTGCAACTGCATAACAATCCATAACTGCTGTAATCTGCGGTACACCGATACCTGCAACCACACGGGTTGTACAGATAGAACCAGGTCCGATTCCTACCTTTACAGCGTCTACGCCAGCTTCAATTAAAGCTCTTGTAGCCTCTCCTGTTGCCACATTTCCGGCAATCAACTGTAAATCCGGGTATTTGGCTTTGATTTCTCTTACAGCTTTCAGAATATTCGCAGAATGTCCATGAGCAGAGTCCACAACAATCACATCTACTCTCGCATTTACCAGAGCGTCTACTCTTGCCATAACATTTGCAGTAATACCAACTGCTGCACCACATAAAAGTCGTCCCTGTTCATCTTTTGCTGACAGCGGGTATTTAATCTGTTTTTCAATGTCTTTGATTGTGATAAGACCCTTTAAGTTAAAGTCTTCATCTACAATTGGAAGCTTCTCTTTTCTGGATTTTGCCAGAATTTTCTTTGCTTCCTCTAAAGTCACGCCTTCTCTTGCTGTAACCAGTCCTTCTGAGGTCATGCACTCTTTAATTTTTCTGGAGAAATCTTCTTCGAATTTTAAATCGCGGTTTGTAATGATACCAACCAGTTTCTTTCCTTCTGTAATAGGAACACCTGAAATGCGAAATTTTGCCATAAGGTCATTGGCATCTGCCAGTGTATGTTCCGGTGATAAATAAAATGGGTCTGTAATAACACCGTTTTCAGAACGTTTTACCTTATCTACCTCTTCTGCCTGCTCCTCGATTGTCATATTCTTGTGGATAATACCAATACCGCCCTGTCTTGCCATAGCGATTGCCATTCTGTGTTCTGTAACAGTATCCATACCTGCACTCATCATCGGAATGTTCAATTTCACTTTTTTCGTCAGCCATGTTGACAATTCAACCTGATTCGGTATTACCTCTGAATATGCAGGAACTAACAGCACGTCGTCAAAAGTAATGCCTTCACCAATAATCTTACCCATTTCGGTTCTCCCTTCGTTTCATTTATAGTATAGTAATATAACAAATTACGACAAGCCTGTCAATCTAAAAAAACTTTGCGCGGACAGCTTTTCTGAATATTCTCAATCAGCTGTGCATCTGGCTCAATGAGGACTTTGTAAAGCTCTTTCTCGTCCGGAATAAACATTGCAAACACCTTGTGGCTGGCATTTCCTGAGGAAAAGTCCAGTGTTTTAGCTTTTGTATTATGGTTCTGGTATTCCAGTCTGTGAGAATTCACAGGCGCCATAATATCCATTTTAGCTAAATCAAAGCTTTTTACACGTTTTCTTTTTGCCTTGGACATAATCTTATCAATGTCCAGCTCTCCGTTTACAAACACATATTCAAACTCCAAATCCAGTTTTGGAAGAATGAAATATGCTGCAATTCCAAGTGCCAGTGTCAAAATCCATGCGAAGGGAATTATCAACCCTGCCACTGCTGTAAGGGCGATTCCTGCAATCATCAGAATTTTAATGGCCTTGTCCTTTACAGTCTGCTCTTTTTTCACAAGCAGTTCTGAATACAAGTCTGTCATCTCGCGTTCCTCCTATATTCCTATGTATTCTGATAAGTAGTGTAGCACAAATACCCCCTGGTTGCAAGAAAGGAAAAGCCGGTGTTCCTGCTTTTGAACACCGGCATATATTTCCGTTTTTCTTACATCATTCCCATTCCAGGAGCGCCTGCCGGCATAGCCGGAGTTTCTTCTTTAATGGTAGAAACAACAGATTCTGTTGTCAGTAATGTACCTGCTACGCTTGTTGCGTTCTGCAGTGCACTTCTTGTAACTTTTGCAGGATCCAGAATTCCTTTTTTCACCATATCTACATATTCTTCATGTAAAGCGTCAAATCCTGTTCCTACTTCAGATTCTCTTACTTTATTGATAATAACAGCGCCTTCCAGACCTGCATTGGCTGCAATGTGGAATAATGGAGCTTCCAAAGCTTTCAGAACAACCTTTGCACCTGTCTTTTCATCGCCTTCCAAAGTATCCACAACCTTAGCTACTTCTTTAGAAACATGGATATAAGCAGAACCGCCGCCTGCGATAATTCCTTCTTCTACTGCAGCTCTTGTAGCATTTAAAGCATCTTCCATACGAAGCTTTGCTTCCTTCATTTCTGTTTCTGTTGCAGCGCCTACACGGATAACAGCAACGCCGCCAGCCAGTTTTGCAAGTCTTTCCTGTAATTTTTCTTTGTCAAATTCAGAAGTTGTTTCTGCAATCTGATGTTTAATCTGAGCAACTCTTGCTTCGATTTCTTCTTTTTCACCAAGACCATCCACAATAACAGTGCTTTCTTTCTGTACTTTTACAGATTTTGCACGTCCTAACTGTTCCATGGTTACATCTTTTAATTCCAGACCGATTTCATCAGAGATAACAGTACCGTTTGTCAGAACTGCAATATCTTTCAGCATTTCTTTTCTTCTGTCACCGTAGCCAGGAGCTTTTACTGCACATACAGAGAAGGTTCCTCTTAATTTATTTACGATTAAGGTTGTAAGCGCTTCGCCTTCAATATCCTCTGCAATAATCAGAAGTTTTGCGCCTGTCTTTACAATCTGTTCCAGAACCGGAAGTAAATCCTGGATATTGGAGATTTTTTTATCTGTAATCAGAATATACGGATCGTCTAAAACAGTTTCCATTTTATCCATATCTGTTGCCATGTACGCAGAAATGTAACCGCGGTCAAACTGCATACCTTCTACTAAATCCAGCTCTGTTTTCATAGTTTTGGATTCTTCAATGGTGATAACGCCGTCCTTGCTGACTTTTTCCATAGCTTCTGCTACCATTTCGCCCACTTCATCATCACCTGCAGAGATTGCTGCAACTCTTGCAATCTGATCTCTGCCTTCAATATTTGCGCTCATTTTCTGGATTGCTTCTACAGCTGCTTCTGTTGCTTTTTTCATACCCTTTCTCAGGATAATCGGATTTGCGCCTGCTGCCAGGTTCTTCATTCCTTCGTGAACCATAGCCTGTGCCAGAACAGTTGCAGTTGTAGTACCATCACCTGCTACATCGTTTGTTTTTGCTGCAACTTCTTTGATGAGCTGTGCACCCATGTTTTCAAAGCCGTCTTCCAGTTCAATTTCTTTTGCAATGGTAACACCATCGTTTGTAATAAGCGGAGCACCGAAAGATTTATCCAGTACCACGTTTCTTCCTTTTGGTCCTAAAGTTACTCTTACTGTATCTGCTAATTTGTTTACGCCAGCTTCCAGGGCAGCTCTTGCTTCTGCTCCAAATTTAATTTCCTTTGCCATGATGACATTCCTCCTAAATCATTCTCTGAAATTTTTATTTTACTACAGCCAGAATATCGTTCTGTTTTACAATGATATATTCTTCTCCGTCCAGCTTTACTTCTGTTCCGGCATATTTGGAATAGATAACCTGGTCGCCTGCTGCAACTTCCATTTTTACTTCTTTTCCGTCTACAACTCCGCCAGGACCAACTGCAACAACTTCTGCCTGCTGTGGTTTCTCCTGAGCCTGACCCGGCAGTACAATACCTGATTTCGTTGTTTCTTCTGCAACTAACTGTTTTAATACAACTCTGTCTCCTAATGGTACTAACTTCATATCTATTTCCTCCTTAATCATTCCAGTCTTTGGTTATTAGCACTCATTTCTATCGAGTGCTAACCGATAGTCATATATTAGTTAATTTAAGATATTTTCGCAAGCGTATCCATGTGGCTGTTTTTTATCATTTACTCTTTATATCTCATTTTTACGCTGTTTTTCTCTTTATATTTTAACTTTTCTTTTTTGTGCAGATTTTATATTTATTTTATAAACAGGAAAAATAACGAAAACTGCCGCAAAAGCAACTTTGGAGCATGACTCTCTCCTGAGTAGTTCTCTTTTGATTAAGTACATGCTCTGCTCCTTTTGCGGCAGCTTCCCTTTCTTTATTCCTGTTCTTCTGTCCGGACTGTCTGTAACCTGCTAACTGTTATTTTTTCACCAGTTTCCTCTTTTTGATTTCTTCCAGTTCGTCAAAAATCACTTCATTTAAAACCTTAATATAAGTTCCCTTCATACCAGAGGAACGGGATTCAATCACACCGGCACTTTCAAATTTCCGAAGGGCATTGACAATGACGGAACGGGTAATTCCCACTCTGTCTGCAATTTTACTTGCTACCAGAATTCCCTCATCTCCATTCAGCTCATCAAAAATATGAATGATTGCCTCCAGTTCTGAGAAGGATAAGGTATTAAATGCTGATTTTACCACCTGAATCTTCCGGTTCTCCTCTGCATTTTCCTCATGGACGGAACGCATCATCTCCAATCCCACAACCGTTGTTCCATATTCGCTTACAATAATATCTTCAATATCATATGGTTTCTCGCTGCGGTACATGAATAAAGTTCCCAGACGTTCTCCTGCAATATCAATAGGGCTGATAATTGCTACATAACGGCCAATCTGCGGATCTTCAAACCCCAGTGTCTGAAGGTTTACATTTTCCTTTGTGGACAGAACACCCAAAAGTCTTTCATTCAACAGCTTATCAATGTGTCCTCCTACTTCGCTGTCAATTAATTCTGTGATACGGTCAACTCCCGGACAGGTTCCCACACCCAGCACTTTTCCTTTTCTGCTCATAACCAGGATATTGGAATCCAGGGTTTCTACCATCACCTCACAGATATCGTTAAAAAGTACCTTTGATGCGTGATTATTGTGAAGAAGTTTATTGATTTTTCTTGTCTTGTCTAATAATTGTACGCTCATAGCGAACCTCCTCTCCTTTTCTGTACTCATGTCCGTTCTTGTGGCAAAATCACAAATTACCCCTACTACTTCTCCCTTTTCCTTATTTTAACATACAATATTTCAGAAATCAATGTGTAGTTTTTCTATTTTCAGTCTTTTATATAGTTTTTCTAACAATTCCCATAAAGCAAAAAACTGCTGTATAAGATACGCATCAGAACCATAGTCTGACCGCTCTTTATACAGCAGTCTGCCGTTTGACTCTTTATTTATTTGACATGTCCTCTGTTTCTTTTGGTTTCATCATCACAAAACCACAGTGCTCGTCTGCACATACCAGCTTGTTACCCTTTTCCAGCATATAACCACCGCAGGAAGGACACTTATCCTTTGAAGGCTTCTGCCAGGACATAAATTCACATTCCGGGTTATTTTCGCACCCATAATATAGACGTCCCTTTTTACTTCTCTTTACCACCACATCTTTACCGCAGATTGGACATGCCACGCCGATTTTTTCCAGATACGGCTTCGTATTCTTACAATCCGGAAAGCCGGGACATGCCAGGAATTTTCCGTGAGGTCCGTATTTGATTACCATGTTGCGACCACACTGTTCGCAGATAACGTCTGTAACCTCATCTTCAATTTTGACCTGCTCCAGCTCTTTTTGTGCAGTTTTTACTGCCTCGTCCAAATCCGGATAAAAATTCCGGATAACTGTCTTCCACTCTACCTTGCCTTCGCCCACGCAGTCTAAAAGTTCTTCCATAGTAGCTGTAAAATTCACATCTACAATACTTGGAAATGCTTCTTTCATAATCTTATTCACCACTTCGCCCAGTTCCGTCATATACAGATTTTTATTTTCCTTTGCCACATAGCGTCTGGCAATAATAGTGGTAATGGTAGGCGCATAGGTACTGGGTCTTCCGATTCCCAGTTCCTCTAAGGTCTTTACAAGAGCAGCTTCTGTATAATGTGCCGGAGGCTGGGTAAAATGCTGCTGTTCCTTAAAGCCTTTCAGACCAATTTTTGTCTGCTCGTCCAGACTCTTGACCAAAAGCTGATTTTCCCCTTTGCTGTCGTCTTCCTGGGTATACACTGCCATAAAGCCATCAAATTTCAGCTTTGATGCAGAAACCGTAAAATAATACTCTCCTCCCTGAATTTTCACAGAGGTAGTTTCATATTTTGCCTGTTGCATTCTGCTGGCAGCAAACCGTTTCCAGATAAGCTGATACAGTCTGTACTGATCTCTGGACAGAGATTCCTTTACAGACAGGGGCAGTCTTCGGATATCTGTAGGGCGAATGGCCTCGTGGGCGTCCTGAATCTTCTTTTTGCTGTCCCCCTTCTTTTCTGCAGTAGCAACATACTCCTCCCCATACTCAGATACAATGTATTCTCTTGCCGCTGCGTCTGCCTCTTCTGAAATACGGGTGGAGTCTGTACGCAGGTAGGTAATAATACCAATGGTGCCGCTGCCCTTAATATCCACCCCTTCGTATAACTGCTGTGCTAACCGCATGGTCTTCTGGGTAGAAAAATTCAGCACCTTTGAGGCTTCCTGCTGTAAGGTACTGGTGGTAAAAGGAAGAGGAGCCTTTTTGGTTCGCTCTCCTTTTTTCACCTCTGCCACCCTGTATTCCACTCCGTCCAGTTCTTTTAAGATTTTATCCAGTTCTTCTCTGGAGTGAATTGCCAGCCTCTTATTTTTATTTCCGTAAAACTTTGCTGTAAGAGGTTTCCTCTCTCCCTCTACAGAAAACTCTGCGTCCAGGGACCAGTATTCTTCCGGAATAAAATTATTGATTTCCTCTTCTCTGTCCCCGATAATCCGCAGTGCCACGGACTGCACACGGCCTGCGCTTAATCCTCTTTTTACTTTTGCCCACAGCACAGGACTGATTTCATATCCCACCATACGATCCAGCATACGTCTGGTCTGCTGTGCGTCAACCAAATCCATATTAATATCTCTGGCCTGTTTGATAGATGCTTTTACTGCTGTTTTTGTAATTTCATTAAAGGTAATTCTGCGCATTTTTTTCTGTTCCAACTTCAAAGCATTAGACAAATGCCAGGATATAGCCTCTCCCTCGCGGTCAGGGTCTGTTGCCAGATAAACCTTGTCCGCTTTTTTTGCTGCCTTTCTAAGCGCAGCCAGAATATCTCCTTTTCCCCGGATTGTAATATATTTTGGTTCAAAATCGTGCTCTACATCTATTCCAAGCTGACTTTTCGGCAAGTCCCGCACATGTCCGTTTGATGCCATAACCTCATAATTGGAACCAAGAAATTTTTTAATTGTCTTTACTTTTGCCGGTGATTCCACAATCACTAAATACTTCGCCATGTCACCCTCCTGCTCTGGCATAATAATTTTTTACCGGCTCTTCAATAAGCCCATCTAATTGTAATTTCAGCAAACTCCCTATGATTTCGTCTGCTTTTAAAGGAAGTTCCTGAAAAATCTCTTCTATATTTTTAGGTTGTAAATCCAGACAACTATACACCATTTCTTCCCTGCTTGCAAGTGCAATCTTTTTTTCCTGCCCAAAATCCTTTTCTCCAGCTCCTGTTTTTTTATCAAAAATCTGCAGTTCACTTAACACCGCCTCTACGGAATCTGCCACTCCTGCCCCGTCTGCCAGAAGCTGATTGCACCCTTCACTTAACGCATCTCCTACCCGCCCCGGAAGGGCAAAGACCGTCTTTCCCTGCTCCAGTCCATACCCTGCAGTAATCAGCGAACCGCTTTTCTTTTTTGCCTCTATCACCAGAATCAGGTCTGACAGCCCACTGATAATCCGGTTTCTTCTTGGAAAATTCCGCGCATAGGGAGGAGTTCCTGCTTCAAATTCCGACAAAATTCCCCCTTTTCCCTGTACCATGCGCCTGTATAAATCCTGGTTCTGTCGGGGATAACAGACATCCACTCCGCATCCCAGAACAGCAAAGGTATCTCCCCCGGCCTCTAAAGCCCCTTTATGGGCACAGCTGTCAATCCCTTTTGCCAGTCCACTGATAATCTGCACACCATGCTCTGCCAGCACCTTTGCAAACTCATACGCCCAAAAAGCCCCGTAATGGCTGCAGACTCTGGCTCCTACAATAGCCACACTCTTCCGCTTCGGGTTCGGCAGTCTTCCTTTTACATACAACACCTCCGGCATCTGACTGTAATCCCGCAGCTTTTGGGGAAATTCTCTGTCAAACGGTGTATAACAGCAAATTGAAGCTTTTTCTTCCATATAAAATCCCTTTCTTTATTTTCTGTACTTATTATCTAAATTTCTGTAAAATACAGCTTCTGCAACATGCTTCTCCTGAATCCTCTCTTCATTGTCCAAATCCGCTATGGTTCTGGCTGTCTTTAAAATCTTATGATAGCCTCTCATACTCAGATTCATCTTTTCATATGCCTTCTTCAAAAGCCTTTCTCCCTCTCTGTCTGTCTGACAGTAAACCTCCACGTCCTTTCCGCTCAGCGATCCATTAAAAGAAACTCCGCAATTTCTGTAACGCTCCTTTTGTATATTATGGACACGCAAAATCTCTCTTCGGATTTGCAGAGAAGTGGAACCCTTTTTCCTGTTCCAGAGCTGATCTGCGGAAACATCTTTGACCTCTGTGCAAAGGTCAAACCTGTCTAAAAGAGGACCGCTGATGCGCCCCAGATATCTGGATACCTCCCCGTCTGTGCAGGAGCAGCGGTTCCTGTCAGGATAATAGCCGCAGGGGCAGGGATTCATGGCTGCCACCAGCAAAAAGTCTGCCGGGAACTCATAGGTTCCATTTATTCTGGAAATGCAGATTTTATGTGCCTCCAAAGGCTGCCTTAAGGTCTCCAACGCAGCTCTTGAAAACTCCGGAAGCTCATCTAAAAAGAGAACGCCCCTGTGTGCCAGTGTGATTTCTCCCGCCTGCGGAATTCGCCCTCCTCCTGCCATGGCCTTTGGTGAAATCGTATGGTGTGGCTGGCGGAAAGGCCGCTTGTACAAAATCGGATTTTCCCCTGATAAAAGACCTGCTGCACTGTAAATCCCTGAAATCTCCAGCCCTTCTTCTCTGGAAAGGCCGGGAAAAATTCCAGGAATCCGACTGGCAATCATGGTTTTCCCTGATCCTCTTGCTCCTATGAAAAGCAAATTATGAAATCCTGCAGCCGCAATCACAGCCGCTCTTTTTGCTGCCTCCTGGCCTAAAATATCCGAAAAATCCTCTTCTGGCTCTTCCTCCTGATTTTCCCATACCCTGGGCGGATTTTTCTTAGCTCCCCACCCCGGCTTTTTCGCACACGCCATAGCTTCGTCCAGACTCTCCACGCCTAAAATCGGAATCGTATCCAAAAACTCGGTTTCCTTTAAATTTTCTTTTGGAATCACACATAACTTACACCCGCATTTTATAGCTGCCTCCACAATGGGTAAAATCCCTCGTATTCCCTTCACCTCTCCATTCAGGCTCAATTCCCCTGCCATACAGACGCCCCTTACCTGCTCCTTATCCAGAAAGCCAAAAGAACACAAAAGAGCGGCTGCAATAGGCAAATCAAAACCGGTTCCCTCTTTCCGGATATCCGCAGGGGAAAGATTGACGGTAACACGTTTGGCAGGCAGAGAAAAGCCGCTGTTTCTAAGTGCTGTACAGACCCTGTCCTGAGCCTCTTTGACTCTTGTGGACAGATATCCCACCATGGAAAACAGAGGAAGCCCATTGCTGACATCTGCCTCTACCCTGACCGGTACACAGTTTACACCGGAAATCGCCGCTGAAAGAATACTGCTGAACATATCCTATTCCTCCTTTGAAAAACACGACGTATAAAACAAAAGGCGCAAATCCTCTGCACATTTTGTCTGCTTATGTCTTTGATATTTATTCTTATTTTGGAAATTTTTGGCGGAACCGCCTGAAAATCAGATTGATTGAAACTTATAATAGCACATTTCCTTTTCTTTTACAATGGAAAAGCACTAATTTCTTTCTTTTCACATAAACTATAATTAAATTCCTCTGAGGTATGCTTGTGTGAAAACGTTTCTAAAGCCCCTGACACCAGAAGAAGAAAATCGTTATCTTCAGGAATACAAACAGGGCAGTCTAAAAGCGAAAAATATCCTGATTGAACGAAACCTGCGCCTGGTTGCACATATTGTAAAAAAATATCAGGGAGCTTCGGAAGAACTCGATGACTTGATTTCCATTGGCACCATTGGTCTGATTAAAGCGGTTCAGACCTTTGACAACGCCAGGGCAAGCAAACTCTCCACTTATGCAGCCAGATGCATTGACAATGAGCTTCTCATGCTCTTTCGCTCCAGAAAAAAATCAAATCGGGAGGTTTCTCTCTATGACCCTATCGGCACAGACAAGGAAGGGAACGAAATCAGTCTTTTAGATGTGATTGAAACAGAACCCGTAGACATTGTAAAAAACTACGCCCTAAAGCAGGATACTGCCCGGCTCTACAAGTTGCTCCCACAGGTTCTGACTTCAAGAGAACAGGAGGTTTTAAAGCTGCGTTACGGCTTGTATGGAGAAAGAGAACAAACCCAGCGGGAAATAGCGAAGCGGCTGAATATCAGCCGCTCTTATGTATCCCGTATTGAAAAAAATGCCCTTTTGAAATTAAGAAGCTTCTTCCCGTCTTCTTAAAATATCATAGACAGAAACCTCTGCATCTAACTCCACATACAACACCTGCTGTGGGTGCGGTGCACTTTCCATGGACTGTCCTTCTTCATCAAAAATTCCTTTGACAACTGCTCTCAGGTTTCTTCCGTCAGGCTTCATAACTTCTATTGTTTCGCCCAGCAGGAATTTGTTCCTCTGGGTGATACGATAAAGTCCGTCTTCTCTCTGCTCTTCAATGTAACCCAGATAAGTATATCCCTTCTCATAGGTATTATTATCGTAAATCTGGGTTGTTTCGTCCGGCTTTCCATAAAAGAAGCCAGTGGTAAACTGACGGTAAGTACAGCTTTTAATCTGTTCCTGGTACCAGGGCATATGTTCTCTGTAAAGAGCCGGATCCTCCAGATAATCATCAATGGCTTTTCGATAGGTTCTTGCCACCGTTGCCACATAAAGGGCTGTTTTCATTCTCCCCTCTATTTTCAGACTGTCAATTCCGGCTTCCAGTACATCGTCCATGTGTTCAATCATGCACAAATCTTTGGAATTAAAGATATAGGTTCCCCGCTCATTTTCATAAACCGGCATATATTCTCCCGGACGGGTTTCCTCCACAATAGAATATTTCCAACGGCAAGGATGCGTACAGGCGCCTCTGTTGGCATCACGGCCGGTAAAGAAATTGGACAGCAGACATCTGCCGGAATAAGAAATACACATTGCCCCGTGAATAAAGCTTTCAATTTCCATTTCCTCCGGTATATGGGCGCGGATTTCCCTGATTTCTGCCAGGGACAGCTCCCTTGCGCTCACAACTCTCGTTGCGCCCAACTCCCACCAGAAACGATAGGTTCCGTAATTGGTATTGTTCGCCTGTGTACTTACATGACGCTCAATTTCCGGACAGACTTCTTTTGCAATCATAAACACACCGGGATCTGAAATAATCAGTGCATCTGGCTTTATTTTCTTTAATTCTTCAAAATATTCCCGCACGCCTTTCAGGTCTTCATTGTGCGCCAGAATATTGGCTGTTACATATACTTTTACTCCATGCTCATGAGCAAAAGCAATCCCCTCTTCCATATCCTTCATGGAAAAGTTTTTTGCCTTTGCCCTCAGTCCAAAAGCCTCACCGCCGATGTAAACTGCATCTGCCCCAAACATAACTGCAATTTTCAGCACTTCCAGACTGCTTGCCGGAATTAATAATTCTGGTTTGCGAACCATTTTATTCCTCCTGCTGTTTCTTAATACTCAGGGTCACTCCATCTCCCAGAGGAAGAATGGAGGTTTCCAGTAACTCATGGTGCTTCAAAACATAGAGATATTCTCTCATTCTTTTATAAATTGTCCGATTGCGCCTCTCTACTGCAAAATGCGATTCTATAAGATCCCCGTCCTGCAGCACATTGTCGGAAAGAAGAATTCCTCCAACCTTTAAAAAGCCGCAGTACCTCAGGCAAAAAATGGATATACTGCCCTTTTGCCGCGTCCATAAAAATAAAATCAAAAGGCTCTGTGAGAGTCTTTAATACCTCCTGTGCATCACCCTCCAGAAGGGTAATCTGATCCTCTCTTCCTGATTTCTGGAAATTTTTTCTTGCAATGGGAATTCTCTTCTCATAATTTTCTATGGTGACAATCTCACATTTTACCGGATTGTAGGTACTCATAAGAAGGGTGGAAAACCCTACTGCGGTTCCTACCTCTAAAATACGCTTTGGCGCCTTTATCTGCAAAAGCACCTTTAAAAAGCTCTGCATTTCTCTTCGGATAATGGGCACACGATTTTGAATTGCTTCCTGCTCCAGTTCATTTAAAAAGGGAGTATTTCCTCTGTCCAGAGAATTCATATAAGTAACCATTCTCTCTTCTACAATCATGGGGCCTCTCCCCCTTGCTCTTTTTCAGATTCTCCTTCAATATCAGAACTGCCTTCCTTTGCTGCACCGTCTGCATCTGTCTGATCCGGCTGCCCCTCTGTATCCTCTTTTGCCAGAATTGCCATAAGCTCATCCGGCGTCATGCTGGTATTGAGAATATAAGTACCTGTCTGCAGTTTGCCTTTATAATTTGACAGCTTTTCCTGCACAACAAAAATCTTTGCGTCCTCAATCAGTCCCTTTTTCTTCAGGATTTTTCCAATCTGGTATACAGAATCTCCTTTTTTCAGAACCACGGTGATATCTCTTCCGTTCTCCTTGTCTGCCATTGCCTCCTGATTAAAAATTTCATATCCGAAATCATAGGCAGATTTTCCTATAAAAATCACGCCAATAACCACACACAAATAAATTCCAAAGCGCAGAAAACCGCCTGCTATAATTGATGATTTTTTCTGTTTTCTGATTTGTTTTCCCATACTGTTCTCCTTGTTTTATGACAAATCAGGTACGTCCAGATGAATGCCCTGATGAATGGCGGTTCCAATATCCTGCAGTTGTCTGCACAAAGCCAGCTCTGCGTCCAAAAAACGGTTTACCTCCAATATTTTGGACAGGCTTTCCATTTTCTTATCCAGCTTATCCATCTCCTCGTACAACTTTGCTTCCTCGCTTATATTCTGCACCCGGTAATTCAGACGGCGAATCTCATCTACCTGATCCTTCAACCCCGGAATTTGCTGGACTGCTTTCAGGGCAGCGCAATACTCCTTGTATACGCTGCCGTTTTTGATTGCAGATACCAGCATCTCTGTACAGGTTTCAACAAAACTCATTTTTATGCCTCCATAATGATTGGAAGAATCATCGGATTTCTCTTTGTCCGTTTCCACAAGAAATCGCCCAGAGAATCCTTAATAATATTTTTAATTTTTCCCCAATCTGTGATGTGTTTATCCAAACAGATGTCAATGGCATCTTCTACAACAATTCTTGCCTCGTCCATCAAGTCCTCAGACTCCCTCACATAGACAAAGCCTCTGGAAACAATATCCGGTCCTGCCAGCAGTCGGCTGCTGTGCTTCTCCAAAGTCAGTACAACAATCATAATACCGTCTTCTGCCAGATGCTGACGATCTCTCAGTACAATATTTCCCACATCGCCTACACCCAGACCATCGACCAAAATCGCGCCTGTTTTTACTTTTTCCTTCACCTTTGCCGGTTCTTCCTCGTTCAGTTCCAGAACATCACCGGAGGACAAAATAAAGATATTTTCTTTTGGAATACCTAAATCTCTGGCAATTCCCGCCTGAGCCTTTAAGTGACGGTACTCTCCATGCACCGGAATGGCATATTTGGGTTTTACCAGGGAATAAATCAGCTTGATTTCCTCCTGGCAGGCATGACCGGACACATGTGCGTCCTGGAAAATAACATCTGCACCCTTACGGCTTAACTCGTTAATTACTCTTGACACAGCCTTCTCATTTCCCGGAATAGGATTGGAGCTGAAAATAATGGTATCATTTGGTTTAATAGTCACTTTTTTATGAATATTGGCTGCCATACGGGACAGGGCTGCCATGGATTCTCCCTGGCTTCCTGTAGTAATCAGCACGACCTTGTCGTCCGGATAGTTTTTAATCTGGTCAATATCTACCAGGGTCTTATCCGGTATTTGCAGATAACCAAGTTCTGCTGCCGTACCAATGACATTTACCATACTTCTGCCTTCTACGGCTACCTTTCTTCCGTATTTATATGCGGAATTAATAATCTGCTGCACCCTGTCCACATTGGAAGCAAAGGTTGCAATAATAATACGGGTATTCTTATGCTCTGAGAAAATGTTGTCAAAAGTTTTTCCCACCGTTCTCTCTGACATGGTAAAGCCCTTTCTCTCCGCATTGGTACTGTCGCACATCAAGGCCAGTACGCCCTTTTTCCCGATTTCTGCAAATCTCTGCAAGTCAATGGCATCTCCGAATACAGGGGTATAATCCACCTTAAAATCCCCTGTATGAATCACAATTCCAGCCGGTGAATAAATAGCAAGGGCTGATGCGTCCTGAATGCTGTGGTTCGTCTTTATAAACTCAATACGGAAGCAGCCCAGATTAATAGACTGTCCGTGTTTAATCACCTTTCTCTTGGTATTTCTCAGAAGATTGTGTTCCTTTAATTTATTGTCAATCAGTCCTATGGTCAACTTGGTTGCATAAATGGGTACGTTTACTTCACGCAGCACATAAGGCAGCGCCCCTATATGGTCCTCGTGTCCATGAGTAATGACAAAACCTTTGACTTTGTCAATATTGTCCTTTAAGTAAGTCACATCCGGGATTACCAAATCAATTCCCAGCATATCGTCCTCCGGGAAGGAAAGTCCGCAATCCACTACGACAATACTGTCTTCGTATTCAAAGGCAGTGATGTTCATTCCAATCTGTTCCAGTCCGCCCAATGGAATGATTCTCAATTTTCCGTTATTATTTTTTTTCAATTTTATTCCTCCAATTATTTTCCGTTCCTATTCAAAATCAATATCATCTAACATAGCAGCAAAGACCTTGTAAACCGCTTCGTATTCCGTATCATCTTCTACGAACACATAGCAGCCCTCTTCGTCGCCATCTTCGGAAATATCTTTTAAAATGTATGCCGCACTTCCGTTTTCTTCATCGTTTTCTTCAGGGTCAATCACTAAAAGATAATTAATCCCCCCTACTCTTGTCTGCTCTAAAATTCCAAACTCTAATTCTGTTCCATCTTCTCCATCAAAAATTACTGTTTCCATTTTTTTCGTCCTTTCTCTTTTTTTAATTTTCAGGCATACACAGAACCCGGAAACACGCTGGTTTCTGCCCGAACCTGCCGCTTATGGTTCAGGCCTGCAATCAAACGGTATCCGGGTTTGCTTTTGCATCTAAATAGCCCTGTAAAATAAATACAGCCGCTATCATATCCACATATTTACCTCTGTTCTCTCTTCGCACACCGGTTTCCATAAGTGTGCGGTTGGCTTCTACTGTCGTAAGCCTTTCGTCCCACATGACAACGGGCAGCCCCAATCTTCGTTCTAACGTTTCTTTTAGCTGCAGTGATTTTTCCGCCCGTTCTCCAATAGTATTGTTCATATTTTTCGGAAATCCAAGAACAATTTTTTCCACTTCATATTTCTTCACCAGTTCTTCCACTCTGCGAAGGGACTTCCGAAGCTTGTTCTCCTCTTCTCTTCTGATAATTTCCACACCCTGGGCTGTAAGTCCCAAGGGGTCACTGACTGCCACCCCTATGGTCTTTGAGCCGTAATCCAGTCCCATAATTCTCATAATTTAACCACGCTTCCAGGATTTGTTCTTAATGTATTCCTTCAGAAGCTCCTCCACCAGCTCGTCCCGCTCTACCTTCATAATGGTACTTCTGGCACCCTTATAGCTGGTAATGTAAGTGGGATCTCCTGACATAATATAGCCCACAATCTGGTTCACTGGGTTGTAGCCCTTTTCTGCCATTGCATTATAAACCAGATCCAGAACTTCCTTTACACGCACTTCCGGAGCTGTTTTTACATTAAAATACTGTGTGTTTTCTAAATTTGCCATACGATTCACGCCCTTATCTCTCATTCTACTACTGCAACTATGATACTATTTTAATATATCTTGTTTGGAAATTCAACTATTATATTGTGCAAATAAAAATCCCATCTTTGACAGTATCCACAACCTTTCCCCTGCGTATGCAGTTTTCCAGGTTTTCCTTTGTCTTTACCGCTGCCTTTAAATATTCCTTTGTGTGCCCTGTCCAATAGGTTTCTCCGTTTATTTGTGCAGGCTCCTCAAAAAGAATTTCCACTTCCTGTCCCATAAACTGATCCATATATTTTTTCATATGCTCTTTTCCAAGAGCAATAAGTGCATGACTTCTCTCTGTTTTTATCTGCTCCGGCACCTGATTTTCCATTCTATCTGCTCTGGTTCCCTGTCTTCTGGAATATTTAAAAATATGTGTTTCATAAAAATCTGCCTGCTCAATCATTGCCTTTGACCGTGCAAATTCCTCTTCTGTTTCTCCCGGAAATCCTACAATCACATCTGTAGTCAGTGCCGGATTTTTAAAATATTTCCGGAGAAGCTCACAGCCCTTTAAATATTCCTCTGCCGTATACCGCCGATTCATACGTTTTAAGGTTTCATTGCACCCACTTTGTAAGGACAGATGAAAATGGGGACAGATTTTAGGCATATTGCCCAGTGCCCTGGCAAATTCTTCTGTGACGATTCTGGGTTCTAAAGAACCAAGACGGATTCTTTTTACCCCAGGCACCTCATGCACTGCCTGAACCAGGGATAACAGCGTATCCTCGCAGTCCACCCCATAAGAACTTAAATGGATTCCAGTCAGAACAAATTCCTGATATCCATTTTCTGTCAGACGTTTCACCTCATTTAACACGTCCTCCTTCTTTCTGCTACGGACTCTCCCCCTTACATAGGGAATAATGCAATAACTGCAAAACTGATTGCAGCCGTCCTGCACCTTTAAATATGCTCTTGTATGCTCTCCTGCTCTGGACAACTGCAAATCCTCATATTCTACAGGCTTTTCCAGATTTATCACGTCTTTTTCCTGTCCCCGGTTTTTCTCATAGTTTTCCAGAATAAACAACAAATCCTGCTTCCGGTTATTTCCCAGCACAATATCAATGGCATCATCAATTTTATCCATATCCTTTTGTGCCTGTACATAACAGCCTGCCGCAATCACAATGGCCTGCGGATTCATCTTTCTTGCCTTGTGGAGCATCTGCCTGGACTTTCTGTCCGCAATATTGGTAACTGTACAGGTATTGATAATATATACGTCTGCTCCCGGCTCAAAAGGAACAATTTCGTAGCCTGCTGTTTCCAGCATCTGCTGCATGGCTTCCAGCTCATATGCGTTTACCTTACAACCTAAATTATGTAATGCAACTCTTTTTTTCATAATTCCACCTTTACTGTTTTTTATATCTAGCGTTTTGACGAATTGTTTTCCTTTTCTTTGTGTTTTATTTCTCCCTTTTTTATATTGACTTTTCCTGCCAATAACGGTAACATTATCCTTGTAAAATGCAAATAAAAAATCTGATGTAAGGGAGGATTTTATTCCAATGAAAACAGTTAAAATTTCACTCAATTCCATTGACAAGGTTAAATCCTTTGTAAATGAAATCACAAAATTTGATTACGATTTTGATTTAGTATCCGGAAGATATGTAATTGATGCTAAATCCATTATGGGTATTTTTTCTTTAGATTTATCTAAAGCTATTGACTTAAACATTCATGCAACAGACGCTGCTTTAGATGAAATCCTGGAAGTATTAAAACCATACTTAATCTAATTAAGTACGTATCCATATTTCAAGGAGCTGCTGCTTTCGCGGCAGCTCCTTTTTTATTTCCCTATAAAACTTATTCACAGATAATAGTTTCTGCTGTTTCCACAGCTTCTTTTAACATTTCTTCAATCTTGTCCTGCAACTTTTCCTCTGAACGTTTAATCACCTGAAGATTCGGCTTTGTGACCGGGTGCTTTGCCACAAAAATAGTACAGCAGTCCTCATAAGGCAAAATAGAGGTTTCATAGGTATTGATTTTTAAAGCCACATCTACAATTTCCTGCTTGTCAAAGCCAATCACCGGACGGAATACCGGCAAAGTACATACCTCATTGGTTGCCGCCAGACTATGAATCGTCTGACTTGCCACCTGTCCGATACTCTCTCCTGTAATGAGTCCCAGACAGCCGTCCTTTTTCGCAAATTCTTCTGCAATTTTCATCATATAACGGCGCATGATAATAGTCAGCTCTTCATGAGGGCATTTATCATAAATATACAACTGTATATCCGTAAAATTTACCACATGCAAACGGATAGGACCACTGTATTTTGCCACCAGCTTTGCCAAATCTACAACCTTCTGCTTTGCTCTCTCACTGGTATACGGCGGTGCATGGAAATACACAGCGTCAATTTTTACGCCCCTTTTCGCAATCATATAGCCTGCTACCGGGCTGTCAATACCACCGGAAAGCAGCAACATGGCGCTTCCGTTTGTTCCAAGAGGCATTCCTCCAGGTCCCGGAATATTTTCAGAATACAGGTAAATTTTGCTCCGAATTTCTACATTCACAAACACATCAGGCTTATGCACATCAACCTTCATGTTTGGGCAGGCGTCCAAAATCACGCCTCCGAGGGCGCTGCTGACCTCCATGGACTGCATAGGGTATGTCTTTTTATTTCTTCTGGTATTGACCTTAAAGGTAAGTGCCTTATCTCCATAAAGCTTCTTCACATAGTCTGCCACATCTTCTGCTAATTTGTCAAAGCCCTGGTCTTCCAGAACAACTGCAGGACAAATACTGAAAATACCAAAAACCCGCTTTAAAGCTTCTACTGTTTCCTCATAGTCAAAATCTGTCTCCGCATACACAAAAATGCGGCCCATTTCTTTTACAATGCGAAACTTGCCCTCTACCTCTCTCAGCTGATATTTTATCTGCTCTACCAAAGCGTCCTCAAAAATATAGCGGTTTTTTCCTTTAATGGCAATCTCTGCATATTTAATTAAAAATGCTCTATACATACTTTTTTCCTCTCTGTTATTTTCTGGCATATCTCCGCAGCATGGGGAGTATTTCCCTCAATGCTTCCAGGGTATAATCCAGCTCTTCCTTTGTGGTAAACTCGCACAGACTGAAACGGACAGCAGACTCTTTTCTCTCAGGAGAAAGTCTCAGTGCTCCCAAAGACGCGCTTCCTGCCCTTTTATGGCTGGAGCAGGCGCTTCCTGCTGAAACATAAATCTGCCTATCCTCCAGAGTATGCAAAAGAACTTCGCTTCTCACCCCCAAAAAGCTGACATTTAAAATATGGGGCGCACCATCGCTTACCTCAGGACCATTGATTTCCACCTGGTCGATTGTTCTCAGCTCTGCCGCAAAATACTCCTTTAATGCCCTCATACGGGCAGTATCTTCTTCCAGATTCTCATAAATCTTTTTTGCTGCCACTCCCAGCCCGGCAATACCCGGCACATTATCGGTTCCTGAACGCATACCTTTCTGCTGTCCGCCGCCTAAAATCAGAGGCTGCAGTTTTGCCTTTTCACTGACATACAAAAAGCCTACGCCCTTTGGCCCGTGAATCTTATGGCTGCTGACTGCCAGCAAATCAATCCCCATCTTTTTAGGGTAGATTCTGTATTTTCCATATCCCTGAACCGCATCTACATGATACAGGGTTTTCGGATTCTTTTCATGAACAATTCTGCCCACTTCCTCTACCGGAACCACTGCACCCATTTCATTGTTTACATACATGGTTGACACTAAAATGGTGTCCTCACGAACCGCCTCTGCAAGCTTATCCAGAAGCAGATTTCCTCTCTCATCCACGGGAATTTCCGTCACCTCATAACCCTGCTTCTGAAGCCATGCCAGCGGAGCAGACACTGCGGCATGCTCAAAAGGCGTTGTAATAATATGCCTGCCTTGCCTGTTGTTTGCCAGTGCTGTACCTATAATTGCCCAGTTATCAGATTCTGTGCCTCCTGAGGTAAAGAAGATTTCTTTTTCCTGTACCTTTAAGGTCTTTGCAATCTCCTTTACCGCCTGTTTTACATAAGCTTCTGCCTCTACCCCCTTTAAATGCATGGCAGAAGGATTTCCATAATCTTCCAGCATGGTTTTTACCACAATATCTTTTACTTCCTTATAACATCTGGTAGTTGCCGAATTATCCAGATATGCTTCCATTTTTATTCCTCCAACGCAAACATCAACACAGACAGCACCGCAAGTCCTGCTGTTTCTGTCCGCAAAATTCTTTTTCCCAGGGTAATCACACGGGCATCTGCCTTCTGCACAGCCAGCTCTACCTCAGCTTCCTCAAAGCCGCCCTCCGGGCCGATAAAGATGCCCACAGACTGTCCCTTCTGAATATTCCCTACAATTTCCTTTGTCTGTTCCATTCCCTTTGCCAGTTCGTAAGGAAGCAGCACCACGTCAAGAGTTTTGGCGTATTCTGCTGCTTGTGCAAAGGTTTTCACTCCTTGAATCTTTGGCACATACATTCTCTTTGACTGCTTGGCAGCGCTTTCTGAAATTGCCTGCCACCTGGCAAGCTTTTTTTCTTCCTTCTTTTTATCCAGCTTTACCACAGCTCTTTTTGATGCCACAGGAATAATCTCGCAGACTCCCAGTTCTACAGCCTTTTGTATAATCAGCTCCATCTTATCGCTTTTTGGAAGTCCCTGAAACAGATACAGCTTTGAGGACAACTCATATCCTGCTTTCTGGGCATACATAATATGTGCCACAATTTCCTCTTCCTGTATTTTTTCAATATAACAGGTATATTCCGTACTTTCTCCGCTGCTGATAAGTATCTCTTCTTTCGGCTTCATGCGAAGCACATTTTTTATATGATTTACATCGCTGCCCTGAATACGGATTTCCTTTTCTCCTACCTGACAAGGTTCTACAAAAAAACGGTGCATAGCTTCTCCTAATTCTTTCTGGCTGTCACAGACACCCATTCTCCCTGGTAAGTCACTTCCAGTACTTCCAGACCTGCTGCCTTTACTGCATTCACCACAGTTTCCTCTTTGTTGTCAATAATGCCTGAAGTAATATAAATACCACCTTTTTTCATCTGATTTACAATAACCGGCGTCAGCGGTACCAGTACATCTGCCAGAATATTTGCCACTACAATGTCGTACTTTTCATAACCTACAGTATCCTGAATCTCTTTATCATCAATAATATTTCCAATCATCATGTCAAAGGAATCTGTTGGTATTTCATTTGCTTCTTTATTTTCTTCCACTGCCGGTACAGCACAGGGATCCAAATCCGTACCTACCGCATGCTTTGCTCCCATTTTCAGAGCTGCAATAGAGAGAATTCCGCTTCCGGTTCCCACGTCAAGCAGTTCTGTATCCTCTGTCACATATTTCTTTAACTGTCGAATACAGAGCTGGGTGGTTTCATGCATACCAGTTCCAAAGGCAGTACCCGGGTCAATGTGGATAATCATTCTGCCTTTATCCTCTTCCTTTACCTTTTCCCAGGAGGGAATAATCAGGATATCGTCCACATAAAACTGTTTAAAATACTGCTTCCAGTTATTAATCCAGTCAATATCCTCTGTTTCATCTATTTCGATAGACCCTTCTCCAATGTCCATAAAAGCTTTCAGGCTCTCCAGTTCTTCCTCCACAGCTTTTACAATACTGTCCTGGCTGGTGACCTCTCCGTTCATCAAAAGCTCACCCGCTTCATTCTCTTCCACGAAAAAACTGAGATAGGCAATACCATCGTCCTCCTGCATATCCGGGAGAATATCCACAAACATCTGTTCTTTTTCAAGGGCAGTCAGAGGCACATGATCTTCAATCTGAGCGCCTTCCAGCCCAATGTCATACAGAGAGCTGATAATAATGTCTTCTGCCTCTGTTCTTGTTTTTATTCTGAATTTTTTCCACTTCATTTCATTATCTCCTTTACTTTCTTCAAACAAACATAAATGTAAGAGTAATCGTAACTACAGAAAGCAGGGTTGTCACAATAATGCCCTCTGCAATCACTTTTGAGTCTTTTCCGTATTGGTTTGCCAACATGGCAGAAAGATTGCCTACGGGAAGCGCGGCCATTAAAACAATGGTAGCCCGCATGGTAAAATCTGGAAGCACTGGTTTTAAAAACAAAGCCAAAAGTATGGGGAATACCAGGAAGCGCAACACTGTAAACAGAAGGAATCTGGTATTTCTCAGCACACTTTTCACCTTCATATCTGCCATGGAAATTCCGATTACCAGCATAGAAAGCAGCGTACAGGCATTTCCATAATACCCTGCGGCAGTTTCCACTTCTTTTGGAAGCTGTATGTCAAACCAATAAATACAAAACGCCACAATACATGCTAAAAGTCCGGGGCTTAAAATATCCTTCAGAGAAGTTCTCACCCCATTGCTTCCCTTTTTCAAAAGCATGACGCCAAAAGTGTAAATGTACACGTTAAATAAAAAATTAAATACAATGACATACACCATGGACTCCGGTCCGATAATTGCCAGAGCTACGGGGATACCAATAAATCCCAGGTTTCCAAACACGGTCATGAGAATATAGGACACTCTCTCCTGAACAGGAATCTTAAATATTTTCACAAACAAGAATCCCAAAACACTCAAAAACAGAAAGAAACAAATCCCAATGATTCCCACTAAAATCACACTGTCCCTGGATACAGAGGACAAGTCCTCAAACATACTGACAATAATCAGACCAGGGGAACAGATATTCACAACCAATGCTGATAAATCCTTTGATGCATATGCAGAAATAATGCCTTTCTTATACAAAACAAAGCCTGTCAGTATCAAAAGAAAAATCAGTATCATCTGCTGAAGAACAACAAAGCCACTCATAAATTCTCATTTTCTCCTCTGTTTTCGTATCTTTTTATACGAAAAACGCATGATATTTATTATAGAGGAAAAAAATCCGAATTGCAATATGGAAAGGCACAGAAAAAAGACTGCCGCCTGACAGTTTTTCTGTCAAAACAGCAGTCTGCTCTTCTCTTTTAATTTTCAAAAATATCTTTAATATCCTGTTTCAGTTGTTCACCGAATTTTTTCTTTTTCTTTCCACTTGCAGGACGGTTTCCACAGGCTTCGTCAAATTTCCGCAAAGCTTCTTTTGCCTCTTCATTTAATTTTGTTGGAACCTGAACAACTAAAGTAACATAATGATCTCCTCTGATATTTTTATTACGCAGAGAAGGAACGCCTTTGCCCTTCAGTCTTACCTTGGTATCTGTCTGAGTTCCCGGTTTTACATCGTACATCACATCACCGTCTACAGTACTGATGCGCACCTCGCCGCCCAAAGCAGCCTGTGCATAAGTAATCGGAGCTGTGGAGAAGATATTCATATCCTGCCGTTGGAAAATCGGGTGGCGGGCAACAATCACTTCTACCATCAGGTCGCCTCTTGGACCTCCGTTTAAGCCGGGCTCGCCTTTATCCCGAATACGAATGCTCTGTCCATTGTCAATACCTGCCGGAATGGTAACTTTGATTTTTTTGCGGCTGGAGATAAAGCCTGTGCCGCGGCAATCCGGACATTTCTCTTTGATGACCTTACCGGTTCCCTGACAGTCCGGACAGGTCTGCACATTTTGAATGGTTCCGAACATGGACTGCTGTGTGTATACAATCTGTCCTGAGCCATGGCATTTGGAACAGGTTTCCGGAGATGTCCCCGGCTTTGCACCGGTTCCATGACAGGTATTACAGGTATCTTTTAAATTCAGTTCTAATTCTTTCTCACAGCCAAAAACCGCTTCTTCAAAAGTAATATGAACAGCAGCTCGAACATTTGCGCCCTTCATAGGACCGTTGTTCGGACGTCTTCTTCCGCCGCCTCCAAACAAATCACCGAAGATATCTCCAAAAATATCTCCCATATCTGCGCCGTTAAAGCCGCCAAAACCGCCAAAGCCTCCGGCACCGCCGCCGCCCTGTTCAAATGCTGCGTGACCAAATTGATCATACTGCTGTCTTTTCTGAGGGTCGCTTAAAACACCATATGCTTCTGTCGCCTCTTTAAACTTCTTTTCGGCTTCTTTATCTCCCGGATTTACATCGGGGTGATATTTTTTGGCAAGCTTACGATATGCACTTTTAATTGCAGAGTCATCTGCGCCCCGGTCTACGCCCAGGACTTCGTAGTAATCTCTTTTTTCTGCCATTGGTTTTGTCCCTTTCTGTATATCGAAGCACACAGACATGGGCTGCCCGAAAACACCCCATGTCCATGCCTTTGCTGATTTACTTTATACGCCGCAGATTAAACTTCTCTGTAATCTCCGTCTACTACGTCATCTCCATATGCTTCATTTGAAGAACCGCCCTGTGCGCCTGCTCCCATATCCGAACCAGCCTGTGCGCCACCCTGCGCCTGAGCCTGTTCATACATTTTTGCAAACAGTTTCTGAGCGCTCTGCATTAATTTTTCTTTTCCTGCTTTGATTTCTTCTACCTGTGCATCTGTGATTTCATCTACGTTTGCACATTTTGCAAGAACGTCTTTTAATGCGTTTAAGTCAGCTTCTACTGCAGTCTTGTCATTTGCATCAATTTTGTCGCCTGCTTCTTCCATAGCTTTTTCTGTCTGGAATACCATAGCGTCTGCATCATTCTTTGTATCGACTGCGTCTTTACGTTTTTTATCCTGTGCTTCGTATTCTGCAGCTTCTCTTACTGCCTTATCGATTTCATCGTCAGACATGTTGGAACCTGCTGTGATTGTGATATGCTGCTCTTTTCCTGTACCTAAATCCTTTGCAGATACATTTACAATACCGTTTGCATCAATATCAAAGGTAACTTCAATCTGAGGAACACCTCTTCTTGCTGGCGGAATACCGTCCAGACGGAACTGTCCAAGAGATTTGTTATCTCTTGCAAACTGTCTTTCACCCTGTACAACGTTAATATCAACGGCTGTCTGGTTATCTGCTGCTGTAGAGAAAATCTGACTCTTCTTTGTAGGAATAGTTGTATTTCTCTCAATCAGTCTTGTTGCAATACCGCCCATGGTTTCAATGGACAGAGAAAGCGGAGTAACGTCCAGAAGAAGGATATCTCCGGCACCTGCATCACCTGCAAGCTTACCGCCCTGTACAGAAGCTCCGAGAGCTACACATTCATCAGGGTTCAAGCTCTTGCTTGGTTCTTTTCCTGTCAGCTGTTTTACTTTATCCTGTACAGCCGGGATACGGGTAGAACCACCTACTAACAATACCTGACCTAATTCAGAAGCAGAAAGTCCTGCATCAGATAAAGCGCGTTTTACCGGCTCTGCTGTTCTCTCTACCAGGTCATGTGTCAGTTCATCGAATTTTGCTCTTGTCAGGTTCATATCAAAGTGCAACGGTCCATTTGCATTCATGCTGATAAATGGAAGGTTGATGTTTGTAGTTGTTGCAGAAGAAAGCTCTTTTTTCGCTTTTTCAGCAGCTTCTTTAATACGCTGCATAGCCATTTTATCTGCGGATAAATCTACACCTTCATTTTTCTTGAACTCAGCAATCATGTAATCTGCAACTTTCTGGTCAAAGTCATCACCACCCAGACGGTTGTCGCCTGCTGTAGATAATACTTCGATAACCCCGTCACCGATTTCAATAATGGAAACATCGAAAGTACCGCCACCTAAGTCGTATACCATGATTTTCTGTTCCTGTTCGTTGTCAAGACCGTATGCCAGAGCTGCTGCTGTAGGCTCATTGATAATACGTTTTACATCAAGACCTGCAATTTTACCGGCATCTTTTGTTGCCTGACGCTGAGCATCGTTGAAGTAAGCAGGTACTGTAATAACCGCTTCTGTTACTTTTTCACCCAGGTAATTTTCCGCATCTGTTTTCAGCTTCTGAAGAATCATTGCAGAAATTTCCTGAGGAGAATATTTTTTGTCATCAATAGAAACTCTGTAATCTGTTCCCATATGTCTTTTAATAGAAGAAATTGTTTTGTCTGCATTTGTTACAGCCTGACGTTTTGCAGGTTCACCGACAAGTCTTTCTCCTGATTTTGTAAATGCTACTACGGAAGGTGTTGTTCTTGCGCCCTCTGCATTGGCGATAACTACCGGCTGTCCGCCTTCCATAACTCCTACACAACTGTTTGTAGTACCTAAGTCAATACCTATAATCTTTCCCATGATAAATTCCTCCTGAATTTTTTTCTATAATGGATTGTCTGTAATCTATAAGATAAAATCTTCCAGGATTGCTCCTGTGAGATGAATATCGCCTACTTTTTATAGTGTTTTCCACTGTTCCGGTATCAGTTTGCAACCTTTACCATGCTGTGTCGAATAACAGAATCCTTATACATATAGCCTTTCTGGAACTCTTCCACAACCACATTTTCGCCTGCTTCCTCATCTTCCACATGCATCACTGCATTGTGGAAATCCGGATTAAACTCCTGACCCACTGCTTCAATGGCTTTTACACCCATTTCATCAAAAGCGGTCATCAACTGCTTATAAATCTTGAGCATTCCTTCTGCAAAAGGTGTTACCTGTTCTTCTTCAGATACAGTTGCCAGTCCTCTTTCAAAGTTATCCACAACCGGAAGGATTTTCTCTACAATTTCCTTTGCTCCTACCTGATACATGGCAGATTTTTCTTTTTCTGTACGTTTACGAAAATTATCAAATTCTGCCATCTGGCGTTTTACCATATCTGTAAGCTCTTCTATTTTTTCATCTTTTTTATCTTTTTTCTTTTTTCCGAAAAGTCCTTTCTTTTCGTCTGTCTTTTCTTCCGCTTCTTCAGCGGAAGCTTCCTGTTCTTCTTTGGAAACAGCTTCTTCTGCCAGTTTTACATCATCTTCTTCCAGAATTTCTTCTGTTTCCTTATTAGAAATGGTTTCCTCTTCCATGGTGTTATACTCCTTTTTTTCTTCTGACACGAATCTCATACCGCCTTTCTATGTTTTCTTAAATATATTATCCAACTGATTCTTTAAAGTTTTCAGATTGTCTACTACATTCTCATAATCCATTCTCTTTGGTCCTATGATCCCGATTGTACCCTGCATACCCTCTCCCAAATCATAGGTTGCAGTCACGACACTGCAGTCCTTCATAGTTTTTACCGGGCTTTCATTTCCAATATAAACCTGAATTCCTGTTTTTTCTTTTCCGTCTTCGGGTTCTGCCGTATCTTTTACAAATTCCACCAGTGCCTGTTTTTCTTCAAAAGCGGAAATCAGCTCACTTGCCTTTGAGGTATCTGCCAGCTCAGGATATTTGAATATATTGGTTGCCCCGCTGGTATAAATTTCCATTTCTTCTTCATCCGGGGCAATCGCCTGTGCAACAGCATCAATCACACTGCCGATGACCGCACTGTGAATGCCGGCCTGCTCTTTCAGTCTGGAAATCATTGCCAGATTAATTTCCTCAATAGAAAGTCCATTTAACTGTGTATTCAGCAGAAGGTTTAATTTGAGTACGGTTTCATCGTCCATTGGCTCTTTTAAATCAATAATATGATTCTTTACCAGATTTCCTTCTACTACTACAACTGCCAGCAGTTGGTTTTCGCTGACTCTGGAAAGCTGCAGAAATTTCAGCTTATTTCGATGATAAGTAGGACCTGTAATCATGGTCGCATAGTTGGTATTTGATGCCAGCACTTTTACAACCTGCTTTAATACCTTTTCCATTTTGTCAGTCTTCTCAATCATCAGCTCTTTAATTTCTGCTGTTTCTTTTTCTTTTTCCTTCATAAGTTCATCAACATAAAGACGATAACCCATGTCCGAAGGAATCCGTCCTGCTGAAGTATAGGGCTGAACAATGTAACCCAGCTCCTCCAAATCTGACATCTCATTCCGTATTGTCGCGGAGCTAAGATTCAAATCTGTGTACTTGGAAATGGTTCTGGAACCAACTGGTTCACCGGTTTCCAAATAAGTCTGGATAATAGCTTTTAAAATTTTCCGTTTTCTCTCGTCCAGTTCACTTATGACTTCCATCTTTCGCTCCTTTCTCGTTATTGTTAGCACTCGTTTAAGTGGAGTGCTAATATCTATGTTTTTAAGATAGCACCAGAGTTTTTATTTGTCAAGGGATTTATAATTATTTTAGAATTTTGGTGAAAAGATTCTTATTTCTCCAATTCCTCCAGGTTCTTCTTAAGTTCTATCATTTTATCACGAAGCTGCGCTGCCATTTCAAAATTCAGGTCTGCGGCAGCTGTCTGCATCTGCTTCTGCACCTGTCCAATCAACTTCTCCAGTTCCTTTTTGCTCATGGACTCCGGATCCTTCATCAGCTTATCCTCTGTTTCTGCCACTGCCTTTGAAATACTGATAAGATCCCGAACTGCCTTTTTAATGGTTTTTGGTGTAATTCCATGCTCCCGGTTATATTGTTCCTGAAGCGCCCGGCGGCGCATGGTTTCATCAATAGCAAGACGCATGGAATCTGTCATAACGTCTGCGTACATAATAACCCGTCCCTCTGCGTTACGGGCGGCACGTCCTATGGTCTGAATCAAAGAAACCTCTGAACGCAAAAAGCCTTCCTTATCTGCATCTAAAATCGCTACCAGGGTAATTTCCGGTATATCCAGCCCCTCTCTCAAAAGGTTGATTCCCACCAGTACATCAAAGACATTCAGACGCATATCCCGAATAATCTGAGTTCTCTCCAGCGTATCAATATCTGAATGCAGATATTTCACCCGGATTCCCAAATCCTTCATATATTCCGTTAAATCCTCTGCCATACGCTTTGTCAACGTGGTAATGAGAATCTTATTGCCTTTTTCTACCTCTTTATGCACCTCTCCGATTAAATCATCAATCTGCCCCTCCACAGGACGCACTTCTACCTTCGGATCTAACAGCCCTGTTGGACGGATAATCTGCTCTGCACGAAGAAGTTCATGGTTTTCCTCATATTCCCCCGGTGTGGCGGATACAAAAAGAATCTGATCAATCTTATCCTCAAATTCTTCAAAATTTAAAGGACGGTTGTCCTTTGCCGATGGCAGACGAAAACCGTAATCTACCAACGTCTGCTTTCTGGACTGGTCACCTGCGTACATACCCCGTATCTGAGGTATGGTTTTGTGGGACTCATCGATAATAATCAGAAAATCATCTCCGAAATAATCTATCAGAGTAAAAGGAGGCTGCCCCGGCTTCAACCCGGACAAATGGCGGGAATAATTTTCCACACCGGAACAAAATCCGGTTTCTTTTAACATTTCAATATCAAAATTGGTTCTTTCTGAAATTCTCTGGGCTTCTAAAAGCTTGTCTTCACTTTTAAAATAATCTACCCTTTCCTTTAATTCTTCCTCAATTGCATCAGCTGCTTTCCTGATTTTTTCTATGGGTACGACATAATGCGACGCAGGAAAAATTCCAATGTGATTTAAAGAGCGTTTGATTTCTCCGGTTAAGGTATCAATTTCTGTAATGCGGTCAATTTCGTCACCGAAAAACTCCACCCTCACTGCCGTATCGCTGTAATCTGCCGGGAAAATTTCCAACACATCACCTCTCACACGAAAGGTTCCTCTGTGAAAGTCCATTTCATTTCTATCATACTGAATATCAATAAGCTGACGAATCACCTCATCCCTGTCTTTTTCCATACCCGGACGCAGAGAGATAATCATGTTCTGATAATCGTCAGGACTTCCGATTCCATAGATGCAGGAAACACTGGAAACAATGATGACATCTTTGCGCTCACTTAGTGATGAGGTGGCGGAAAGACGGAGTTTGTCGATTTCATCATTGACAGCAGAATCCTTTGCAATATAGGTGTCCGAGGAAGGGACATAGGCTTCGGGCTGGTAGTAGTCGTAATAGGATACAAAGTACTCAACCGCATTATTCGGGAAGAATTCTTTGAATTCTCCGTAGAGCTGGGCAGCTAAAGTTTTATTGTGCGCTATGATAAGCGTCGGTTTATTCAGTTTGGCAATAACGTTTGCCATGGTAAAAGTCTTCCCTGAACCGGTGACTCCCAGGAGAGTTTCGCACTGATTTCCTTCTTTAAAGCCCTTAACAAGCTGCTCGATGGCTTGGGGCTGGTCGCCGGTTGGAGCGTATTCTGATACTAATTCAAAGTGATCCATATAATTCTCCTTTGTTCAATTATTCCTCATTTATTCCAAATTTTTATCTTCTAGCGATATTTGTAGTTCTTCTTTACTAGGAAGTACTGTTTCATATTTACTGGCAAATATCTGATTATTATCTTTAGGTAATGTCATTTCTACAATAGCATCTTTCTTATCTTTGCAGATAATAATACCTATTGTTGAATTTTCATCGTCCAATTTAACTTTTCGATCATAATAATTTACATACATCTGCATCTGTCCTATATCTTGGTGCTTTAACTGACCAATTTTCAAATCAAACAATACAAAACAACGCAGTAAACGATTATAAAAAACCAAATCAACTCTAAAATGTTCTTCTTCAAAAGTGAATCTGACTTGTCTGCCTACAAAAGTAAATCCTCTTCCCAGTTCTAATAAGAACTTTTGCAAATTATCTATAATCCTATTTTCCAATTCTGTTTCGGTATAAGTAACAAGTTCCGGAAGTCCTGTAAACTCTAAAATATACGGATCTTTAAATATATCTTCAGGCTTTTCAACCATCTGCCCCTCTGTCGCAAGACGCATTATTTTCTCTTTATTTTTGCTCAATGCCAATCTTTTATATAAAGAACTTCCATACTGTCTTGATAATTCACTTTTGCTCCAGTTATTTCTATATGCTTCTATTTCATAAAAATGACGTTCTTCAACATTATTTATTCTCATCAAAATAAGATAATGAGACCAACTCAAATAAAACTTTCTTCCCTCTGCTGTAATTGGCAATCTTTCAGATTGGGGAAACGCTGTTTCCCCAATTGAATCCTTAGAATAAACTAAATAAAACTTCCTCATTAACTTCAGATTATCGTACGAATAACCCCGTCCAAATTTTTCTTTGCGTTCTGGAATAATTCTATTACTTTGTTATAAAAACTTTCATTTTGAACGTTATCCATATATTCACACCCTTTAATTATATTCTTTATTCTCGTTCTTAGATAAAGCATTAACAAATCAGCAATTTTGTTTAACTATTTTTGCAAGCTCTTCCCCTACTTCGCAGCATTTATCATTTTCAGTGCATAGCCAGAACAAATGTTCTTATTTTATTCTACATTATGTACTATCTAGTGTCAACTTTTCTTTTTAACAATTTCCTTACCTTTTTCATCTTCCTATAAAAAGTTATTTGCCAATTTTTTATTTATTATATCACTTTTCCATTTCACATCTGTCCCACCTATTCCTCAATCACCGGTTCTATCCCTGTTTGCTTTAGATTGGAGTAAAAAGCTTTTAATTGTTTTTCCTTAATCCATTTTAAATACTGCATATCTATATAAAATTCCGGGCAGCTTTTTACCTTTCTCTTTTCATTATCTAAATCTTTTTGCATTTCTTTTTCCAATTCCCCTATATTGGTAATTTCTCGATATTCGTAATCTTGCATTCTGGTGTAAAAATACCGTTCCAACTGTCCGGACCAGCGCTTTTGCAATTGAAAAAGGTGGTTCACAGAAGCAATTTTTTCCTTTATATATGGTGATTTTGCACTCCTGGGTTTCATTTTGATTATATCTTGTTTTGATTCATGCCCAAATTCCAGAGTTACTTCATCACATACAGTATCCAAATAGGGAAGAAAAATCTTCTCCACGTCTTTATTTCCTTTATAAAAGGGCGATTTGCTTCCCTTATAAGTTTCATTACAGGTTGGACAACAAAATTCTATATTTTGTAAAAATCCATTTCCGAATATCTACGAACTCTACCTTTGTAGAAAACAAAAAACTATCCGGGACAATCAGAACCTCCATGCCATTCACAGAAAGAGCTTTCAGGCTTTTCTGCATGCGTTTATCCCCTTCATATCCCCATAAAGTTCCATTTGTCCAATATTCTCCTGCTGCAATCAGCATGGTCCCCCCTGCCTGGGGATCTAAAATCGCAAAGTCTTCCTTCTCTTTTTCTGAACTTTTCTCCAAATCCAGAATCTATGCCAAAAGCTTCACATAGCTATCCGGTAAAACATAACGTCCTACATCTCTTTTTGTATGAATGCAAAGTTCATAAATCTCTCTTACAGTTTCATAAAGAAATCGCTCATCTTCTGCTTTATCCCAAATATCTAAAAGTTCAATGAGAATCTGCAGTATTTGATTTAAGACAGAAATCTTCTTTGTAGAAAGCTGAAATTCTTTAAAGCTTTCATATAAGTCCGTACCTTCTATTTCTTCCAATACCTCATTTTTAAACTTCGAAAACCAATCCCCTGTATCCAAATCCGCAATTCTAAAATATGCTTTCCCACGTCCATTTTCCTGACACAAAGCTCCTATGAGCAAATAACCGAAATCCTAAAACAGAGGCATTAAATCCTCTGTATATTCCATACGATAAAAATCAATGAGCGCGCGAAAACCTTTCAGTATCCTGTCTTTATACTCTTTATCCTTATCTTTCATCTTATCACCTCAAAATCCGTAAACTTTCTATAAAAAGGCAAAAGGATATTGCCTGAAATCTCAATTCCCTGCAATACCCTTTTCATTCATTCTCTTATTCTTATTTATTTCTTCCACAGCAGTGTTTGTATTTCTTTCCGCTTCCGCATGGACATGGATCGTTACGTCCGATTTTCGGTCCTTTTACAACTGTGCCGGATTTTTTCTGCTCCAGATATAACTCTTTTCTCTTTTCTTCTGAGAAAATGCTGTTCCACTGTGGCAATTCATATAACCAGTCTGCCTTTGCATCTACCATGTTTTTATACAGAGTTTCCAAATCAAATCCCAGGTTTACCTCTGTGTTTTCGTCCATCTCTTCAATAGGGTTCTGGATTTTCAAGCTGTCATTGATACCGTCCAGGAATCCAACCATTGTCATAACTTCTACATCATACTTTTCTGCCAGTTCCTTTACGGTTCCTTTTACTACTTCATTGGGATTGCTTAAAAGCTTTTCGTAAATCCCTTTTTCAATTAAGAAGTAATTTGTCCAGAATTTCTCAAGCTGGACTCTGTCTGCCTGCTGAGAATACGCCATATCTCTCCAATCCTGTAATAATGCCATGTATCTTACCTGCCTTTTATTTATTTTCCTGATTTACCGTTTCGGTTTAACAGGTATAGTATATACGAAAACACAGATTTTTTCAATCTTTAAAATCAAATAAAATAATTCCGGCTGTGTATAAGTTCCGATTTTCTGCCCATACTACAGATAGTCCACAAAGAGATGTTTCAAATACGAAACGCTTTTTGCAGACAACCAAAGAAAAAGTAGAAATACTTTATCCTCCCCTTTTCAGGGGCTGTCACATGAACTTCATGGGCAGTCCCTGTTCTCTTATGTAAATTCGGATTCTTCCAGTTCCAGCAACACTTCTTCCCACACATTTCGATTCTCCTGATAAACTTTCTCAAAGCACCGCCATGGAAGCGGTGAATCCTGCTTTCCGATTTCTACGGTAAGACTCGGTATCCCCATGCTCTGCAGCGCCCAGTCCTTATATCCGGCTCCGGCAAGAATTTTGAAATTTCCATCTAATGCATATCCGGTAGCATTTGAAATTCTCCGGGCAAACGCTTTTGTAACAGCCTTTAAATTTCCTTCCTGTCCGAAATTCCAGTAAATCACCTGCCCTGAGGAATGGTAAGAAATGGTTCGCTGAAAGCTGTTTTCTCTTGTCAGCTGCGTCAAAATCTGTGTTTCTCTTTCCGACTCCGGATACTTTCCTCTATACCCTTCTGAGGAAACCGTTTCCTTTCCGGTTTTGCATTTTCCCCATTCAGCCGGAAAATTCCGGTTTAAATCCACACCCTTTGCATTTGCTTTCCACTTTCTGAAATAACTCTTATAGGACAGGTTTTCCCTTTCCCTATCTGCAATCTTTTGCAAATCTTTTCGCAGTTCCCGATTTCGGATACCCTCCAGTCCGAACTGAGAAATACTTACCCCGTCCGGATTTGCCATAGGGATTGCATAAACTGCTCTGTTTTCCAACAAAGTTCCATAAGAAATCCCCTGATATACATCACTCTGCTTCAGATGCAAAAGAAATTTTACAGCCTGTTCCATAATTAACTGACTGGTCATATATTCTCTTCCGTGAATTCCCCCAAAAATAAAAACTTTTTCTTGTGCATTTTGTTTTCCTATTCTCAGACAATCTATGCTCCTGAAATCAGCAGACATTCCCAATGACTGTACCTGCACATATTCTGAAAATATCTCTGCAAAAATAGCCAAATCTGTCTGCATATTTTCGTAGGTATAACCTAAAACTCTTCCCTTATGCGCTTTCCAAGTATACATTGACGGCTTCCCCTAAAATCATTATAATAATAAATATTCTAAGCAAGGGAGATTAAGACGTGAAGAATTTAAAGCGACTTCTCGCAGTCATTGGAATTATCCTGTTAGCAGGTATGTATGTCCTGACTCTTGTTTTTGCCCTGACAGATAATTCTGCTGCCGGCAATATGGTTATGGCATCTCTATATGCAACTGTGATGATTCCTGTTTTGCTGTATGCCTTTTTGCTTGTACATAAATGGACACACCCCAAGAAGGAAGAAATTTCCAGAGTTCTGGAGAACACTTCTGATGTTGATACTGTCATTTTTGATATTGGGAATGTGCTTGCAAAATATGACTGGAAGAAACTGTTAAAAGAAATGAACTACGATGAAAAGACAACGCATGCAGTTGCTGACGCTATGTTTTTAAGTAAAGACTGGGCCGAGGCTGACCGGGGTATCCGCACAGAGGAAGAAATTCTGCAGTCCTTTATTGCCAACAACCCTTCCTATGAAAAGGAAATACGGGCTACATTTTCTAAAATAGAGGATACCATTTCCGTTTATTCCTATACAAAGGATTGGCTTGCTTATTTGAAAAAACGGGGCTATAAGCTGTATTTTCTTTCCAATTTTCCGGAACCCCTGTACAGACGCTGTTTAGACAGGCTGAACTTTCTGGAACTTATGGACGGGGGCTATATGTCCTGGCAGGTACATTTGTTAAAACCGGAACCGGAAATGTACCGGAAACTGATTCAGGATTTTCAAATTACGCCGGAAAAGGCAGTGTTTATTGACGACTACATGGATAATGTGGCAGAGGCAAGAGCGCAGGGCTTAAACGCCATACATTTCACCGGCAGAAAAAGCGCTGTACAGCAGCTGGCTGACTTCGGTGTAAAATGACCAGCACAAAAAATTATATGATATGGTAATATAGAAAAGACTGCGGCAGAAAGACGAAAGGAAAAGTAACTATTTGTTCCTGATTTCGCTTTCTGCCGCAGTCTTTTTCTTTTCTCTGTCCCCGTCAGACTATAGAAAAATTTTTATTTCCATTTTATCCGATTCTACTGCTGTGATAACCATCGTTGATGCTCTTTATTTCCGCCAAATCACATTTTGGTTTTCTGTCATAAGTAAGCAAGCCATTAATTTCCTGTTCTACGTCTGTAAGCTGCGTATAACAATATCCCCAAAGTCCTTCCGATGCATAAACGGCTTCCATAATTCTGCCATATTCCTCTACAAATTCATTTTGAGAATGTACTGCAGTATACCCCCAGCCCTCTTCTTCTGACACAGCAAAGGCAATCCCGCCAAATTCTGTCAGCAAAATGGGGACGTTCTCATGTGAATACCCACTGGCATAAATATCATGGCAAGTAGGGGGATTATGTAACAATGTTGCTTTTTCAGAAAGCATTTTCTGATAGTCTTTATACATCTGCCATTCCCCTTTTTGCCCATGACTATAATTATGTATGGCACAGATATCTGTCTTTGTCATCTCCCAACCATCATTTGATATCACCAGTCTGGTCGTATCCAATGCATGAATATAATAGTACAATGCCATGGAAAAACTCTGCTGCCTGATATCAGTACGAATATTCGGCACTCCCCAGCTTTCATTTAGGGGAACCCAGGTTATAATACAGGGGTGATTATAATCTCTTTCTATAATTTCTCCCCAGTCTTTGAGCGTCCTGTTTACTGTCTGGTCGCTGTACATAGGAGCAGAAGCACATTCTCCCCATACCAGAAATCCCATTTTATCTGCCCAGTACAAAAATCTGCTTTCCTCTACCTTCTGATGCTTTCTGCATCCGTTAAATCCCATAGCTTTTGCCAGCTCTATATCCTGTATCAAGGCAGCATCGTCCGGCGCAGTCAAAAGACTTTCCGGCCAATACCCCTGGTCTAACACCAATTTTTGATAATAAGGCTTATTATTTAAATATACCATTCCATGCTCTGTGTGAACTTTACGAAATCCAAAATACGAAGAAACCTTATCTGTAATTCTTCCGTCTTCTCCATTTATCATTTCAAATTCCACATCAAACAACGTGGGGGTTTCCGGCGTCCAGGAAAATCCGGCTTCATGGTAATTCGTATGGAAAATTTTTTCCTGTATCAAATCTACAGAAAAGTCCAACTTCTCTGTGTTCCAAAAGATTTCTCCCTTGGCGATTGTTTCCTTTTTCAGAGAAATTTTATACCGGATACTATCCTCTGGTGTTACCTGGTACCCCTTACAGCTTATATTTATCTTACCCTCATCATACAAAGATGTAAATTTTACACATTCCAATCTCTTTTTCGGTACACCTTCCAGCCACACACTCTGCCAGATTCCACTGCTTGGGGTATACCAGATACTGCGCGACTCCTCTTCCCAGAACTGTTTTCCTCTTGGAATCGTTTCATCAAACGCAGGATCATATACACGCACTGTCAGCTCCTGCTCTCCATCCGCAAGATATGGAGTAATATTTACAGAAAAAGGGGTATAACCGCCTTTATGCTGTGCGATATATTGTCCGTTCAAATACACTTTTGCCTCATAATCTACAGCTTCAAAGTGCAAAAATATCTCTGTGTCCGTTTTTTCTTTTAACAGTTCTTCAGACAGAGTAAATTTTTTCTTGTACCAGAGAATCTCATGTACTTTCTTCCTGTGAATACCACTTTTTTCACATTGATAAACAAAGGGTACACAAATTTCCTGTTCAAATTTCCTATCTCTTTTATACCATTTTTGTAAAATCCCCTGATCGGCATCATCAAAGGCAAAATCCCAAAATCCATTTAAACTCTGCCACTTTTCTCTGACCAGCTGCGGACGTGGATATTCCTGCTTTACTTCCATATATGCTCCTCTCTCCTATGTACTATAACCATTTATTCAGTATTTCCTTCAAAGCCCTGTAAGCAGTTGTATAAGCTTCCTCTCCTGACATTTTCCTCTGCTCCAGCTCTCCGTTTTGTTCCAGCGTACCAAAACCTGTAAAATCTGTCAAATGGGGTTCCAGAGATAAGAATCCCTCATATCCCTCTTCTAAAAGAGATTTTAAAATTTCCTCTACGTTCCCATCGCCATATCCGGCAGGCACTACAATTCCTGACTCTGCTTTCGCATCCTTGATATGGATATAGGAAATATAAGGCTTTAACAACTGATACGCTTCTCTGGTGTCCTGATTACACTGAACAAAATTAGCAAAATCAAACACTGCTTTAAAATGTTCCCCATAAAACTCCTGCATGATTTCCAGACATCTCTTGGCATTATCTCCATAGATTTCCTTCTCATTTTCATGGAGCAAAACAACTTGATGATCTCTGGCATAATCTGCAAATTTCTGCAGTCTTTCAAAAACCTGGCTTTTATATTTTTCCGGCTCTTCCCCTTCCGGAATAAAGAAGCTAAACATACGAATATATGGTGTTTCCATAATTTTTGCAATTTCTACGGTCTTTTTATACAATTCAAAGTGTTCCTCAAAATCCTCTGTAATTAAAATCTTCCCAATAGGCGATCCTATGGAAGACAGCTTAATTTGATTTTCATCCAACTGTCTTTTAACTTCTTTTACTTCCTCCAGGCTATGCTCTACCAGTGGTTTTCCATTTACCCCGCGCATTTCAATATGAGAGATACCCAATTTTTTTATAACTTCTATCTGTGTCTTTAAATCTTCTGCAATTTCATCTGCAAATCCGCTGATTTCAATTTTATTTTTCCATACTCTTTCTCCCTCTACTTGCTTCCATAAGAATTTTCAGTATCAAAAACTACACTCTCTGCTTCTGTCTTTGTTCTGGAATTGCCTCTTCTCTTATTTAATTCCTCTAAAAACAATTCCTCATCAATCGGCAGCTCTACCGTTTCTCCAAGCCAACTGGAAAGATGAATGGCATTGGAAAGTTCCAGTCCACGGATTCCTTCCCTTCCATCTGCTACCAAGGCAGTTCCATGCAGCACAGCATCTGCAAAAGCCTTCATTACTCCCACATGCTGTTCATTCTGCCCATCTACAGGCACTTCCACAACCTCCCATTCTGGTTTATCAAAGCCCCCCTTACAGAAAGCACAATGCTGTGACAGATTTTCCTTTAACTTGTAAAAGGTCAGTTTTTCATCTTCACATACCAGTTTTCCCAGCTCTCCTGTAATTTCAAAGCGGTTTGTTCCGGGTGCATCTCCTGTAGAAGTAATAAAGACCCCTGTAGCGCCATTCGGATATTCCAGATAAGCGGTTACATCATCTTCCACCTCAATATCATGCCACAGTCCTTCTCTGCAAAAACCCCGTACCTTGGCAGGCATACCACAAATCCACTGTATCAGATCCAGATTATGAGGGCACTGATTCAACAACACACCTCCGCCTTCTCCTTCCCAGGTTGCCCGCCAACTGCCGGAATCATAATAGCTCTGGGTTCGATACCAATCTGTAATAATCCAGTTGACACGCCGAATCACGCCCAATTCTCCATTTTCTACCATTTCGTGCATCTTCCGATAAATACAGTTGGTTCTCTGGTTAAACATCATAGCAAAAACTACCTGGCTTCTGTCCGCTGCCTCATTCATTTCCCGTACCTGTTTCGTATAGACACCTGCCGGCTTTTCACACAATACGTGAATTCCCTTTTCAAAGGCTTCCATAGCAAGTGATGGGTGCTGATAATGCGGTACTGCAATCAATACAGCCTCACAGCAGCCACTTTCTAAAAGCTGGCTTCCCTCTTCAAAAATCTGTACTGATGAGGGCATATGTTCCCGACACCAGGTCTGTCTGGATTTTTGACGGTCTGCTACTGCTGCAAGCTCTAATGCCGGAACCTTGCCCTCCAGAATATTTTTTGCATGTGTGGTTCCCATATTTCCGATACCGATAATTCCGATTTTTACTTTATTCATTTACACTGTCCTCCCATCTTACCACACGATTGTTTTTTGCTGAATCATATAGCCCTAACATAAGCTCAAATGTGTCCTCCGTCAAGTCAAGACTATTACAAAAAATCTTTTTCCTCTTAAGACATTCATAAAAATCCTGAATACACATGGAATGAGAGCTTCCCCAACATTTTTTTCCAAATTGTTGTCTTTCTATCTCAAAATTATACACTTCTCTTCCCTTTTCCTGCGAGTAAACTTCCAAATATTCTCCTTCTATACAAATTTTCCCGCGAGAACATAGAATTTCCAGAAAAACAGGAGCATCTTCTGCATAAGCATTGGTAGCATAAAAACAAACCGGACGTCCTTTTATTTCCATATAGGCTTCCATTGTATCCTCCACCTCAATGATGGATTTTAAGTGATGATTTTGAATAGAGGCTTCTGCCCTCTCCGGTTTTCCTAATAAATAGACAAGCAAATCCAAGGTATGAATCGCCTGATTTATCAATACGCCGCCACCTTCTGTACTCCATTTTCCCCGCCATTTACTTTGCTCATAATATGCTTTTTCCCGATTCCAGGTTAAAAAAGCCCTTGCCCCTTTCAGCTCTCCTAAGTATCCGCTTTCCAATAGTTTCTTTCCTTTTCTGACCGCTGGATTATATCGGTTTTGGAAACAGATTCCTACTTCTTTCTGCCATTTTTTCTTCTCTTCTTTCAACGCTTCAAATTCCGCTTTTGAAATGGCCTGCGGCTTTTCCATAAATACGTGAACACCCTTTTTCACTGCTTCCAGAGCCATAGAAACATGTAAATAATGCGGTGTGCAAATATGCACAACGTCTAACTGCTCTTTTTCCAACATTGTGGTAAAAGATGAATACAGATGAATCTTTTTATTTTCATATTCCTCGCTATAGGTTTCTCCTCTTTCCAAATCTATATCTGCTGCAGCCACGATTTCCACATCTTCTAAGCCTTTTAATGCTGCAAAATGTATTTTCGCAATATTTCCGCAGCCAACAATTCCTGTTTTTAACACCGTCACCCCTCTTTTCTTATCCCTTTAATCCTGAAGTGGCAATTCCGTCAACCAGATATTTCTGAAATATAATAAAAATTGTCACAATTGGTATCAATGATAAAACAGCCATTGCAAACATTGCCCCATAATCGGAAGACGAACTTGGATCGGCAAAAAGTTTCAATGCCAATGCAACCGGATATTTTTTCGCATCATCAATATATAACAATGCAGACATAAAATCGTCCCATCTCCACATAAAGGAAAAAATTCCTCCTGTTATCAAAGCCGGTGAAATCAATGGCAGCATCACTCTTGTGAAGATTCCATAATAAGAACACCCGTCAATTTTCGCCGCCTCATCAAGTTCTCTCGGAATTCCATTAATAAAGTTCATAATCAGATAAATAAAGAAACCCTGTACTGCAAAACAAAACGGTACAATAAGCGGCGCAAAGCTTCCAATCCACCCTAACTTCTGATACCATAAATACTGCGGTACCATAAGAATCTGTCCCGGCAGCATCATGGAGGCTAACATTGCAGTAAACAATATTTTTCTTCCTTTAAATTTACATCTTGAAAATCCATATGCAACACAGGCAGAAGAAAACAAAGTTCCAATGGTTGCCACTACAGTAATAAATAACGAATTTTTAAAGAATGTTCCAAAACTAACACCTGCAAATCCCTTCCAGCCATTCTCATAATTCTCTAATGTAAATGGTTTTGGCAGTAAGCTTTCTGCCGTAGAAAAAATAGTATTTGTATCTTTAAAAGAACTCATCAACATCCAAATTAAAGGATACAACATCAGCAGTCCAACACCACATACCAGCACATGATAAATAATTTTTCCTGCTCTTCTTTTCTTTTTCATCTTTTACTCCTGTTCATATACCCAATATTTTTTTGTTTTAAATAAAAGCAAGGTTAACAATCCTATAAATAACAGCATAATCCACGCCATTGCAGATGCATATCCCCGCATGATTGAAAGAGAACGCCTGTCTATACATATAAACTGCATAAAACAAGGTACTGTCCATAGGCTTTCCATCTGTAATAATTAAGCTCTGCGTAAAAGCAAGAAAACCATTTATCATCTGCATAACCAGATTGAAGAAAATTGTTGGCGTCAATAATGGTAACGTAATCTTAAAAAATTTCACAAATTTATTTGCCCCATCTACGTCTGCAGCTTCATATAAATCCCGTGGTATCTGTTTTAATGCCGACAAAAAAATCAACATAGAAGAGCCAAACTGCCAGATTGCCAATAAGACCAAAGTCCAGATTGCAGTCTTTGTATTTCCCAGCCAGGCAAACTGTGTATCCAATCCAAACATTCCCAAAATACTGTTCAGCACCCCATCTGTAGCAAAAATTCTTCTCCATAATACTGCGACCGCTACCGAACCGCCTAAAATAGAAGGCAAATAGTATGCCGCTCTATAAAACCCGGTTGCTTTCGTTGATTTCACAAGAATCAGAGCAACAATCAAAGCAAAAATCAAACGTAAAGGAACCGATACAAATACAAAAAGAAACGTTGCCTTCACAGAATGCCAAAAAGTTTCATCTGCCGTAAATATTTCTATGTAATTATCCAGACCGGTAAAAACAGGCGGTGATAAGATATCATAATCACAAAATGAATAATAAAGTGACATTCCCATAGGAATAATCAGAAACACCAGAAAGCCAATAATAAACGGCATACAAAATACCACACCTGCACTGCTTTCTTTATTTAAGAATTTGCGTAGTTTAAAATTCAATGTCCTCTCTCCTCTTTCTATGTTCATTTATTCATTGAAGCGTAATGCTTCATATAAAGCTAAAATAACCAGGGACTGTCCATATGCCATAGGCGCAATGAGAATTTTTTTTATAATATTCCGCATTGTTTCCCACACCGGTTCCGCCTGATACATTTAAAACGGTTCCGTCTTTGTCAATATTTTTTAGAATTCCCCGTATTCCCCTTTTCACACACGGCAAATAGCTATCGTCTAAAATTCCGCACCTGATTCCTTTCAAAATTCCGGCTATAATTCCTGCAGAGCCGGATACTTCCTCATAACTTGTCGGGTCTGTTAAAACGGTATGCCACAATCCACTTTTTCCCTGTAATTTCTTTAAAGCCTCCACTTGAGCCTTATAAGTATCCACAAAAAATGTTTTTACTCCTGTTCCTAAAGTGCCTTTAAACATTTCTATATACTCCAGGATTCCCAAAGTAAACCAACTGTTTCCTCTGCACCAAAAAATCCCTCCAAAATTGTCCATACGTTCAAATGACCAGCCATGAAAAAACAATCCACTGTTTGTGTCATATAAATATTTAATATGTATTAAAACTTGATGAATGGATTCTTCCACCCAATCCTGACGTTTGTATTTCTGTCCCATCTTGTTCAAAAATAAAACCGCCATAAACAAGGTATCTATCCACATCTGATTATCGTTTAGTCGAACTCCCTGCCGGTCTCCGTTGGCGCTGATAACATGCTGAAATCCCCCTTCTCTGGTCTTTGGAATGCAATGAATCAGCCAGTCTGCCCACTCCAGACACAATGCTTCAAATTCCTTATCCTTGTATAACTCATTCAATTCTGCCAAAGTAAGCAATGGCGCTGTCGTGTTAATATTTCTGGAAGGAATGCCTTCCTCTATATTTCTTTGAAACCATTGATACAAAAATTCCTTATATTCTTCCTTTTTCTGAATTTTCATCACTTTTAAGATTCCATATAACCCAACTCCCTGTGGCCAGTCCCATTCTGAAATACCGAAATCTCTTTTAAAGAATCCTATGTGCTCTCCGCCTTCTTTTAAACTTTCTTCATTTTCAGGAAGCCCCAGATGCATTAATTTTTGAATGACTAAGTCCAGCTTTTCCTGTATTTCTTCTCTATTTATATACTCCATATGTAATGCTCCTGTTAAATATCTTATTTTTTCTTAAAGGAAAAGCTGCCGCCCCATTGATAAATGAAACCGGCAGCCCCTTATCTTCTATTTTTCTATTTTGGAAAAAATTTCTGTTCCTTTTTCAAAATATTCTTTTGCTGCCTCTTCCGCAGTCATTTCTCCATAACCTATTTTTTCCTGAACTTTCTTTAAAGTATCTGACCATTCGGAAATTCCATCTGGATCTGGCGGTGACATAGGAGAACAATTCTCCGCTACTACATGGTTTACAAAATCCATGGCAACCTGTTCGCCCGGTGTCAGTTTATCATAAATCGCTTCTGAAATAACGGTAGAAGCAGGTACTCCTCTCTCACTTAACAAAATATTATTTGCCTCTTCCGAATTAATCAAATAATTTAACACTTTTACCGCTTCATCAGGATACTTTGTATCCGCACTGATAGACCAAAACATTGCCGGTTTTAAGTAATTGGAAAGCTTTGGGTTGACAGTAGGCATAGTAGTAAGACCAATTTCCATACCTTCCGGCGCTGCTGCTTCAAATGCAGAATACAAGTTGCTGCCTCCATTCATGGTACACCAGGCCATTGTTTCCGGTCCTGAACCATAAATCATAGGATCCTGCTCTACATTAAATCCCTCAATCACATCAGGAGTAATAATATATCCTTCTTTCACTCCGTCTTCCAACATTTTAAAATATGGGACATAATCTTCTGCCTTCTCTAACGGCATACGGTCTGCCGGAACTTCAATCCCATCTCCCCGCAGCCATTCTTTAATCAGGTATCCATCATAAAAAATTTTCGCACGATATCCGGTTTCTTCTGTTACCTGTTTTGCAATCTCTGTAAATTCCTCATAGGTCATATTATCTTTTATTGTAATTCCCAATTCGTCTGTCAAAGTCTTATTATAAAAGAGACAGGGAGAGTTTACTCCAGCTGCAATTCCATAATTTCCTCCCTTGACTTCTCCCATCATCAAAACATTCTCCGGAACATTCGAAACGTCCAATGCTCCACTCTCAATATATGGCGTCAAATCTAAAAGCTGCTCTTTTTCTACATACTGGGTAATGGCAGATATATCCATTTGCAATAAGTCTGTCATATTTCCTCCTGCCGCTGACGTTGCCATCTTATTCCAATAATCTGCCCACTGGAAAAACTGTCCTTCAATGGTTACTTCAGGATTTTCTTCATGATACTTATTTAATACCTCCTGGGTACGTTCATTTCTTACCTGATTTCCCCACCATGCCATAGACAATGTCGTCCCATTCTTCTCCTCTGCTTTCCCTTCTTCCTTTTCTCCACAGGCAGCCAGAGATGTTGCTGCAAGTGTTCCCGCTAAAAATAACGCAGCATATTTTTTCATTTTTTTTCTGTTCATTTTTTTCCTCCTTATCTTTGCTTCCTATCTCTTTGTTGTGTCTATATTATATAAAAAACATATTTCAAATAAAATCAATAAAATCCACTTCCCTTAGCACTATTCCCACCCTCTACAGTAAAAAACCCTCTTTTTTGCACAGAATCCACTTCTCCTTCTGTAAAACAATTCTTTTATTGAGTTTTTGCTCTGTTCTGTATAATATAAATATAGATTTATATGCACAATTGGAGATAACTATGAAAACACTTAAGAAACAATTTCAAAACAGTTCTTTAAAAGTAAAAATCCAACTGATTCTCTTTTCTTGTATCCTGTTTTTATTTATAGTAACCTTTATCGGTATTTACTGTGTTTCAAATTCTTTTGAAAATGCACTTTATCATTCTGCTTCCTCTTCGCTCTCCTATTCAGCCTCTAATATTGAAAGCCATTTGAAGCAAATCGATGATTTAGCAGACTCTATATTTTCTGACAGCTTAATTCAAGAGCAACTCCCTTTGTTAATAGAAACAAAGATCCGTGCAGAAAAAGAATTTTATAAAAATAATATTTATAATCAAATATTCAATTATCTGACTTCCGGAACAAATATGAATGATATTCCGTATATTTCTATTCTGCAGAGTGAAAACGAACTTGTAAGTACCTATTCTACCGAAAGTTCAAAATTATCAGATAAAATACGAAAAACTCTATACCACACTGCAAAAGAAGCTAATGGAAAGACGGTATGGATTACTGATTATTGTCAGGATTATGGTATTTTTCTAGTGAAAGAAATGAAAAAGATAAAAAATCTTGATTTTAATTCTTTAGGTGTTCTGGTGATTAACATTGATCTTCAGAATTTAATCTTCCGAACAAACGGACTCAGCACAAAATATGAAGATCCAAATTATCTTTTACTGGAAAACAATCATGTTTTTTATCACGGAAAGGCCTTATCTATTTCTGACGCACAGTATTTAAAAGAGCATTTAAAACAGGGATATGGTATTTTTTCACTCGGTGCAAAAAAAGTATTTGCCGTAAGGGATAGAATTCCCAATTATGACTGGGATTACATTTCCGTTGTTTCCTATGAATCCGTTGCCAATACTGTTTTTATTACCAGAAATCTGTGTCTGCTCTCTATCATACTTGCAATCCTATTTGCTTTTTTTGCCTCTTCCAGACTTTTGGAAGCTATCTTATATCACATTTATTATTTGATTCAAAAAATGAAGAGAGTGGGAAATGGAAACTACGAACTTTCTGAAGCAGACCTCTGTTATCAGAATCGCTTTGATGAAATCGGTCATTTGCATACTGCTTTTAATTCTATGACTGTAAAACTCGATACTTTAATCCGTCAAAACTACACCAACGAACTTCTCAAAAAGGAAGCTCAGTTAAAAGCCCTGGAAAGCCAGATGGATCCACACTTTCTCTACAACACGCTGGACTCTATTAACTGGAGAGCAAAAGCTTTAGAAGCAGAAGATATTGTGCAGATTACCACAGCCCTCGGAAATCTGCTTCGGATTTCCCTTGACCGCACACACACGCCATTTACTCTTGCAAAGGAGATAAATCTTTTAGAAAACTATATGGTGATTCAGAAACTGCGTTATCCGCAGCGGCTAAATTATACTGTGGAAATCCCTCAGGAATGTTACAATCTGCAGATTCCCAAGTTTACCATACAACCCATTTTAGAAAATGCCATTCGCTATGGTTTGGAAGAAATGTCTGAAATCTGCTATATTTCTATCCGTGCTTCTATAAAAGAAACTACCTTGCTAATTGAAGTAAAAAACAATGGTTCCTCTTTTGAAGAACATCTTTTAGAAAAATTGGAAACAGAAGAAATTCAGCCTCATGGGTTTGGTATCGGACTTTTAAATATTCATAAACGACTGCTTCTCGCTTATGGTAACGATTACGGTTTAAGACTTATCAATGCAGAAGATGAACTGACAGGAGAAGAATATGCCATTGTCCAAATTGCGCTTCCTGCGATTTTATCTGAAACAGAAGAGCATATTTCTCAGAGCATTTTAAATGAAAATGCGGAAAGAAAAAATCCTAAATAATACGGTCTTTAGAAAGGAGTACCCTGATGTTAAAACTATTAATTGTAGATGACGAAGAAATTGTCTGTAATACGATTGCAAAAGTAATTCCCTGGGAGGAACTTGGAATAACGCTAATCGGAACCTGTCTGGACGGAGTAGAAGCCTACCATACGATTCTGGACGAATCTCCGGACATTGTTATGACCGATATTCGCATGCCGGGTATTTCAGGTCTTGAGTTAATTGAAAGAATTTCTCATACAAATCTGAATACACAATTTATTATTTTATCCGGATACGGCGAATTTGACTATGCCAAACGCGCCATGAAATGCGGTGTTCGTCATTATCTGTTAAAACCTTGCGATAATCCTTCTATTATCGACTGTCTGAACGCTGTGATAAAAGACTGCCAGGAAATTTATTCCCAAAAGGAATCTTTTACTTCTGACAATCAACTGCTGAAAAATCTCCATTATGCTCTGATTCAAAATGTCATTGATGAAGGAATTGCGCTTCCGGAAGGAGAATCCATTTCCTGGTCTTCTTATGAAAAATATCTGGATTTTACAGGTACTCCTTATCAGCTTTGCCGGATTTTCTATCTGGAAAAAGAGTATATGAACGATGCCGTTCACATAGCGGATACTTTTTTTGAAAAACAGGCTCCTCATCTTCCTGTTTATAAAATTTATATTTCCAATGTTCTACTCCTGTTCTTCCCGAACTTTCGTTCAGACTACCGGGCAATGGACTGCTTTTTTTCAGCCTTATCCTTTCCCAATCAGAAGACCGCTATAGAATATGACCGTACCATTTATTCCGATTTAGGCTCTTTGCTGGAATATCTTATTTCCAGATTAAGACGATTTGATGTCTTCTATTTTGCAGTAGAACACCGCCTTCTGCCAAATTTTAATTATGAACAGCTTACTGCACAGGCAAAAGAGCTTTGCCCCGCTCTTTTATCCCCTGACAGTTCTATACGGCAGCAGACTCGCCAAAAACTTCAGGAACTTCTGCAGGCTGCTTCAGGCAGAGATTTCCTGTTACAACTTTCTGCACAGATTCTTTTAACTGTCAGTACACGCCTTTCCTCGGGCAATGCAGCTTATATCACCGAATTTTTATCTGATGTTCAAAAGGAATCTGAACTCTCTGTTATCCTAAATCGGGTTATGCAAAAAGTTGATGAGCTTGTGCGATTATCCCAGCATACCTCTGCTTCCTACAGTCCTTTTATCGAAGAACTGTTACACTATCTGGAAACTCACGTTTCCGATTCTAACCTGACTTTAAAGTGGATTGCGGAAAATCATTTGTATATGAATGTAAATTATGTCAGCCGCTGCTTTGTCAATGAAACGCACCAGAAATTTTCCACCTATCTGATGAATTTGCGTGTACAAAAAGCAAAAGAAATCTTATCCGATCAAAATCCGGATAAGATTCAAAATGTAGCAGAATTAGTAGGCTGTGGCAACAACCCTTATTATTTTTCTAAAATTTTCAAAAAATGCACAGGTATGACACCTTCTGCCTATATCAGAAAAGTACAAAGAGAAAGGACGCTTTAATTTGCGTCCTTTTCTATTCCTCCCTGGAATTTATTTCTGCCAGATTAATGGTTCTGGTACAAATCCTTTCTGCCAGGCTGCTGTTGTGGGTAACCATAAGAAGTCCCAGCCGACGCTCCTCTACTTCCTTTAGCATCAGATTCCAAATCTGCGCCTGGGTAATCACATCCAACATGGTACTCATCTCATCGGCAAACAGAAAATGGGTACCCTCAAACAAAGAACGCGCCACACAGAATCGCTGCAACTCTCCTCCGGAAAGTTCTCTTGGATATCGGTCAAGCCAATCCCTTTCTATCCCCAAAGCTTCCATAACCTCGTCCCGGAACATACCGGATTCTTCTAAAACCTTTTTCATTCTCCACCTGGGATTAATGGCCTTCTCCGGGTGCTGATAAATCAACTGCACCGGGCAGACGCCCTTTTTCGGCAGCGGCTTACCGTCTAAAAGCACTTCTCCCTTTGCAGGCTTTAGATACCCTGCCAGAATTTTTACCAGCGTACTTTTTCCGTATCCACTGGGTCCAATCAGCCCCACACGCTCTCCTTCTTCTATTTTCAAACTGACATCTTTTAAAATCCAAGGGGTATTTTCCCTGTAACGAAAACTGATATTTTTTGCCTCAATCTGCATGAATACACCTCACATATCCCCCGCGCACCTTGCTCATGGCAGGTATTCCTTCTTCGCATTCCTTTGTCTTATAAGGACATCTGGGCGAAAACAGACACCCCTTCGGCAGATATTTTGCATATGGCTGAAAGCCGGGAATGGGTTCAAAACCATTCTGTGGCAAAGCCCTCCAAAGAGCCTTGGAATAGGGGTGGCGAAGAGCCTTCTCCCCCTTTAAAAAGTCCTTTGCATCTGCCATTTCCACTGTGGTTCCCGCATAAAATACAGCAATGCGGTCTGCAATATGAAAAGCCAAATCAATGTCATGGGTAATTAAAATAACCGCTTTTCCCTCGTCTGCCAGCTCCCGAAATACTTTTAAAGCCTCCATTGCCATTGCCAGATCCAGCCCCGGCGTCGGCTCATCTGCAATAATAACCTCTGCGCCGCTTAGCACCGCGGTGGAAACCAGCACTCTTCTCGCCATGCCTCCGGAAAGCTGGAAAGGATACAGCTTTTCCGTCTTTTCGTCCAGCTGAAACCGCTTAAAAATCTTTCTCTGGGCTTCTATTTTCGCTTTGTCCGGTTTCGGTCCCCTGACCTGCGCTTCTACCTTCATCAATGGGTCTAAAAAGGACACGGACTGAGGGCACCAGGGCAAATTCCTTCCCTCTTAATGCTTCCTTATCCTTCTGGCTTAACACCTTCCCTTTATAGGAAATCTCACCGCTTACGGAAGCGTTATCCGGCAAAAGTCCCATAACCGCATGGGCAAGAAGACTTTTTCCGGAACCGCTGGAACCGGCGATTGCCACAATCTCTCCCGGACGCACGTCCAGCGTCATATTGGAAATAACCTTTAAATCATACTGTTCCAGGCCTTTTTCATACATATGAAAAGATACAGATAAATCTTTTACTGATAAAATGCTCTCGCTTTTCATTTTTTCCTCCTACTCATGGGCGCTGTACGGGTCCACGATTTTCTTTACATTTTCTCCCAGGCGGTCAAACAACAGCACAATAATAACCAGCATAAGTCCCGGGAAAAAGGCAAGCCACCACATACCGGCTGACAGATATTTCATGGATTCTGACAGGATAATTCCAATAGCCGGCTGTTCCGGCGGCAAACCGAAGCCCAGAAAAGTCAGACTGGATTCATGCATAATGGCATGAGGAAACATTAAAATCAGTCCGATTAAAAACTGGGGAATCATATGAGGAAGAATGTGATGGACCGTAATCCACCAACTGGATTTTCCCAGCTTTCTGGATACTTCTATATACTGCTGGGAACGAATCTGCAGCACTTCACTGCGGATAATACGGGCAAGCCCGGTCCAGTGGGTCACTGCCACTCCAATCAGCACTCCCTTTAGCCCTTTTCCACAGGCAAAGGAAATCAGAATCAAAAGTACGGTATGGGGAATTCCCATAACCAGGTCAATGAGCCAGTTGATAAAATGATCCAGCCAGGAACTTCCCGTTGCTGCCACCACGCCTACAATTAAGGCAATGACCGCACTGACTGTAGACGCTACCACGCCCACGACAATGCTGACAGAAAGCCCTTTCATGGTACGCACCAGCATATCCCGCCCCAGCATGTCTGTGCCAAAAGGGTGCAAGAGAGAAGGCGGCAGGCCTTTCTGTGAAAAATCTGCCTGAATCAATTCGTCGCTAAGAAGCGCTCCTGCCAGATAAATGGAAAACAATACAGCAAAAATCAGCGCTGCAATCCCTATGGTTTTTGTCCTTCTGTTCAGCTTTATCTTTGCGGTTCCCATTCTCACTGCCGCTGTATTATTCATTTCGATATCCCTCCCTTATCTGCGGGTCTACAATTCCATATATCATATTTGCCAACATATTTCCTATAAATACAAACAATGCGCTAAACAGGGTAATCCCCAGAAGAAGCGGTACATCGGACGCCATACCTGCCGCAGAAGCCGCCGCACCCAGTCCCGGATAAGAAAATACATTTTCCGCCAGAACAGAACCTCCGAACAGCTCGCTGAAAGAACCAAACTGCATGGTCACTGCAGGTAGCATAATGTTCCGAAAGCCGTGACGCTTCAGCACACTCCATTTGGACTCTCCTCTTGCCCTTGCAAACAGCACATAATCGCTTTCCAGTACGTCTACCAGCTTTTCCCTGGTATGTAGCGCCACGTTGGCAAAGGAGAGAAAACTTAAAGTCAGTGCAGGTAAAATCAGATGATGAATTCTCTGCAAAAGAGTTACCTGGTCTGCGGGCACTCCTTTTGGTACGCTCATACCCATGGGAAACCACCCCAGCTGTACGGAAAAAATCATCAGGAATACAATTCCTATCCAAAAAGTAGGAATGGAACACAGAATCAGACACAGCTTTTTTAAGATTTTATCCTGCCATTTGCCGTTCCAGATACCCATGATACAGCCCACGGCAAAGCCTATAACCCCGGAAAAAAACCAGGCAGTAAGCATAAGCGCTAAAGAAGCTGCAAATTTTTCTTTGATAATATCCAGAACCGGACGGCGATATAACAGGGATACGCCGAAATCTCCATGAAGAATAGATTTTCCCCATGCCACAAACCGCTCTACGGGCGGATCGTTTAATCCCCAGTATTCTGCAATCTTGGCTCTCTGTTCCACGCTGACATTGGGAACAGAACCCACATACTGCTGCACCGGGTCTACGGGTGAAAGACTCACCAGTACAAAGCTGACCACACTGACTGCAAGCAGCAGTGTTACCATACGCACAAGGTATTTCCCTGTGAATTTCAGATAATATTTACTTTTCATTGTTTTTTCTCCACTTTCTCTTTTAAGCACAAGGAGAGGGGCTACCGCAAACGCGCAGCAGCTCCTCTTTTGTCTGTCACTTCGGATTCTTTATTCCCAGGTCCATTCTGCCAGATTTGCAATCAGCGGCCATGCCTGTCCGTGTGCGTGAATTCTCTGGTTTCCAATATTTAATCCGTCTTTTACATAATAGAGGTGTGTCATATTTACAAAGAATGCCCAAGGCGCTTCTCCCTTCATGGACGTACCGGTTTCACCGTCCCACTGCACCTTTTTCCACCATTCATAGGAATCTTCAATGGATAAAGAATTCATTGCCTTATCCAGATATTCATCGGTTTTATCGCTGGTATAGAATTCCGGGTTATACCAGTCTCTCTTTCCTGCATTGCTGCTGTGGAACAGCATGTAGGAGGTCATAGGACTATCAGAACCCCAGCCCATAATCATAGGCTCGGAGAACATTCTCTTAATGGTATCGTCCTCGCTTACACCTTCCACGGTAATGTCAAATCCCATGTTTTCCTTTGCCTGATTTGCCACAGACATGGCAACTGCCTGACGCATGGAATCTCCCGCAAAATACATTAAATTAAATGCCAGCTTTGTGCCGTCTTTTTCCCGGATACCGTCCCCGTCTGTATCTTTCCAGCCAGACTGCTCTAAAAGTTCGTTTGCGTAATCCACATCTGTTTCAATAACGTCCTCTTCATTCCACCACGGCATGCCGTCGCACTCGGAATATGCCGGTTTTGCCAGTCCGTTTAATGCCTCGTCAATAATCTGCTGTCTGTCTACACCGTAGCAAAGAGCTTTTCGCACGTTTACATCACAGGTAACATTGTTTCCGATTTTGTATCCGTCCTCTGTTTTCTTGCCTTCGTCCGGAACTATAGGAAGGGTAATGCCTCTGTTATCTACAGATTCTACCTCTTCTACATGCATGCCTTCGATTTCTGTGGTTGCAAGCGTTGCAGAGGTCAGGGCGATATCCACTTCTCCTGCCTTTGCAGCTACAAATCTGGCATCTTCCTCCTGAATCAGGAAAACTGCTCTTTCAATTTCCGGCTTTTTGCCGTAATAATCTTCGTTTGCCTCTAAAATAAACTGCTGTCCCTTGTCCCACTGTACCATTTTGTACGGACCGGAACCGATGATCTGGTCTGCCTCCAGTCCAAATTTGTCACTGTACGCCTTCTCCGGTACGATTCCCATCTGTGCAACCGTATAGATAAAAGTGACGCATGGCTTTGTCAGCTTAAATTCTACGGTCGTATCATCTTTGGCAATACAGCTTTCCATCATGGTTAAATCCATGTAGGTTGCCTTTTCTTTTGCTGTGTTAAAGGTAAATGCCACATCGGAGGCTTTCAGCGAATCTCCGTTTGTAAATTTTACATCGTCCCGAATGGTAAAGATCCAGGTAAGGGCGTCATCGCTGACTGTATAATCGGTTGCCAGGTCATTTTCCAGCTGGTCATCACCATTTACTTTTACTAAATTAGAATATATAGGGGAACCAACATATCCAAACCCTGTACATGGGTCAAAAGAATCTCCCTCACTGGAAAAACCAATGGTAACCTCTGATTTTTTCTCTCCGTCTTTTTCTGTTTCCTTTGCACCTTCCTCCTTCTGTATCTCTGTTTTTGCAGAAGAAGTACCGGAATCTGCTGCAGGACTTCCGCACCCGGTTACCATGGCAGTCACGCACAACAGCGCTGCCAGTGCTTTCATTCTCTTTCTCATTTGACTGTTTCCTCCCTGTTTTTTCTATTTTTTCAATATTCCTTTTGGACAACGCCTATTATAGACAAAAAAATCCCCCGGGGTAAGCCACCCTGGGGGTTATTTCTTTTCTTCTTTTTTCTTTTCTTTTCCGCGTGTAAATACTGGATTGTTCTGCGGATTTCTGTAGATAAAATCAGGTTTATATCCCTATCCGGGGGATTTTTCTGCCCTTTAATCCGTAAATTCCATACCAATCAAATCAAATTTCTCGCAGCTTATCACAACCGTAAAGCTGTCTTTTTCCGGTTTCGGGCATTTTACGCGGATAATGCGGTCAGACATATCATAATACCAACCGCTCTCCGCTTCCTCAAAGCTTTCTTTTGTCAGGAATCTGGCAATTTTTTCACCTTCTACGCTTACCCAGTAAGCGCCTTTTTCCTTACTTACCAGATTCAGTTCCAACTTGTCCCAGGTTTCCTCAAAGGAGCCGCTCTTTGTAAAGGTAATGGTTTTTCTGTCCCCTGCCTTTACTTCGATACAGGTTGAAGCATATTCTCCTTCTTCAAACTTCTTAGACCAGCCGTCATCGTCGTAATAAGTAAATTCTACATCGTTTTTACAGCTTACAAGGAAGTTCAGAGTTTTCAGCGTATCTCTCTTAATCTGTGTGACATCTTCGCTGGTAACATAGATACCACTGTCCCTGAAGAACATAGGTATGGACGCCAAAGTAACCGGGACTTCTATGGTCTGTCCGCCTTCATAGGCTTTAAAATGGTCATTCATATCATACCACACAGAACCCTTGGGCAAATAAATCTCCCTTGTTTTTGCTCCTTTTTCTACCACGTTTGCCACCAGAACAGAAGAACCAAACAGGAATGTCAGATGCTCGTCTGTGTAACAATTTTTGTCCTCCGGAAATTCCAGGAACAGAGGCCGCATCACAGGCATGCCGTTTTCGTGGGCTTCCCGCATAAGGGAATACAGATACGGAATCATGCGGTATCTCTGGGCATAGGCTTCCTGTACATAAGGAAGAGTTTCCTCGTACATAAACGGCTGTGTCACTGTGTTGTCACTGTTTGCAGAATTAATGCAGAATCTGGGCTGGAAAATTCCATTCTGAATCCAGCGCAGCAAAAGCTCTGCCTCCGGCGCCGGTCCTGCAAATCCGCCGATGTCGCAGCCTGTATTGGCAATGCCGGACAGTCCCATGCCTAAAATCGTGGCAATGTTAAACTTCACGGTACGCCAGTCTGTAAGATTATCTCCGTCCCATACCTGGGCGTAACGCTGAATACCTGCAAAGCCTGCCCGGTTGATGATATAGGGGCGTTCCTCAGGATAAACCTCTGCAAGCGCCTCTTTGGCAGTGTATGCCATCATATTGGAGTGAATAATCTTCAGTTCCGCCATGGTTCCGCCCATGCCTTCAAATTCACAGAAGGCATCTCTGTCCTCAATGCCGTCGTATTCACAGTTGTCGTTCCACACCGTCTTTGAACCTTTTTTCAGAAGAGTTTCCTTTAACAGTTCCTTCCAGGTATTTCTTCCCTTTTCTCCTGTAAAGTCCACGAAGCGTCCTTCTCCGCCCCACCAGCGTCCGCGGTAATCGTCTTTCTTATCCGGGGTTTTCACAAACACATCGTTTTCTTCAAAGACCTCCCGATAGGGGTGGTTTTCCAGAATTCCCGGCTTCATATTTGGAATCACATTGATTCCCATGCCTTCCATTTTCTCAAAGAAGCCCTCCGGATCCGGAAATCTCTTTTTGTTCCAGTTAAAGGTATAGCGCAGATTATCCTTTTCTCCTGAAGAATAACCGCTTGCCAGCCAGAAGTTGTCTATATAAATGTTTTCATCAAAGTGCTTCTGAATGACTTTGTAAATTTCCTCATCACAGTCTTTTTCCAGCTCTGCATAGTACATGGTGGAAGCTGTATAGCCCAGGGACTGCTTGGTAGGCATTGCCTGCCGCCCGGTAAGGAAGGTGTAGCGATTTAACACAGAGGGCATATCCGGTCCGTTTATCAGGAACAAATCAATGTCCCCGCCGTCTGCCTGATAATAGCAGTAGCAATCCCAGTAACCGCTTCTCTCATTTCCCATATCAAACACAGCGTCATAGGAATTGTTATAAAACAGTCCCAGAGCATGAAGCTTTTCTTCGTTTACGCGGATATAAAAGGGAATGTGTTTGTATAAAGGCTCTCCGAATTCCGGGTCAAAACCAATGGCGTCCTTGGGGGACATACGCATACGCTTTCCTCTTTTATCCAGATGTCCGGTCTTTTCTCCAAAACCGTAAAAATGGTCTTTTTCCATATCCGCTTCTGAATAATGGGTGATTCTGCCAAGCTGGTCCTTGTCAAAGGCTCTTTCCTTTAAGTCTGCATAAATCAAATTTCCTTCCTTATCATAAAGACGGAAGTTTAACGGATTTTTCTGCATCACCAGGCAAAGGGTTTTTGTCCGAAAGACAAGCTGCTCTTCTGTTTCCTCATAAGGAAGGGCAAGGGCAGCAATACGCTGCCTCTCTTCCTTCAAAAGTCCGTCTAACTCGTCCTCCCAGGCAGTTGTCACCAGAGCATAGGACGCTTCCTTAAATATACGGTCAAAGGATACGCGGATACGGATAATATCGTCTGTTAAAAAAATCAGCTTGATGGCTCCGTTTTCTCCCTGTACCAGATATCCGTTTTCTGTTTTTTCGATTCCCTGAAATTTTCCAAAAAGCATGTTTCTTCTCCTTTATATCAAGCCCAACAAAGTAGGTACTGCCATAGACAGCGCCGGAATATACGTTACGGCAAGCAGGATTCCCAGAAGCACTGCAAAGTAAGGCAGCAGGGTTTTGGTTACCTGCTCAATGGTAATTTTACTGATTCCGCAGGATACAAAGAGTACAGAACCTACCGGCGGAGTCATACTTCCCATACACATGTTGAAAATCAGCATAACACCAAACTGAATGGAAGACATGCCAAGGCTTTCTGCGATTGGCAGGAAAATCGGTGTAAAAATCAAAATCGCAGGGGTAATGTCCATAAACATACCAATTACCAGCAGAATAATGTTCATTAATAAAAGAATTACATATTTGTTTGTGGAAATGGACATCAGTCCTTCACTGATAGCTGCCGGAATACCGGAGTATGCCATAACCCAGCTCATGGCAGAGGAAGCAGAAATCAGGAACAGGATAATTCCACTGGTTGCCGCGCTGTTTAAGAGAATCTTCATAAAAGATTTCATGTTAATGCTCTTGTAAAGAATGGACAGAATCAGGCAGTACAGTACGCACACACCTGCACCTTCTGTTGCAGTAAAGATACCGGCAACAATACCGCCGATAACAATCACAATCAGAAGCAGACTTGGAAGGGCTTCAAAGGTAATCTTTAAAGCGTCCTTCATTGGCACACGTCCGGAAGTAGGGTATTTGTGCTTTTTTGCATAGATAAATGCAACCACCATAGTACCCAGACCCATCAGGATCCCCGGTATGTAGCCTGCCATAAACAAGGCGGAAATAGACACGCCGCCTGCTACTGTGGAATACACGATAAATGCACTGGTTGGCGGAATCAGAAGTCCGGTAGGCGCAGAAGCAATGTTGACTGCTGTAGCAAATGCAGGGTCATAACCCTCTTCCTCCTGAATCGGGTAAATACAACCGCCCATGGCAGAACTTGCTGCAACTGCAGAACCGGACAGAGCGCCGAACAACATGTTTCCAAGAACGTTTGCCTGTGCCAGAGAACCCGGAATCCAGCCGCAGAACAGCTTCGCAAAGTTTACCAGTCGTCTGGCAATACCGCCGTTGTTCATAATATTACCGGCCAGGATAAACAGAGGCACTGCAAGAAGAGAGAAACTCTCCACACCGCTGTTCATTTTCTGCATGGTAATGAAAGTAATCTGATCCCAGGACAGTGTAGACACTGCCGTTACAATCGAAGAAATTACAATTCCTACAGAAATCGGACAGCCGATAAACAGCAGGATTCCGAAAACTGCAAATAAAAGTATGGTTGTCAGTACTATATTCATGCTTCTTCTCCCTCCTCAATCACATTTCCTGTTACATCTTCGTACAGGTTAATCACCTGTGCCAGTACAATAAACACACCGGCTACAGGAGCCATGGCATATACCAGACCTCTGGAAATGCCCAGAAGCGCAGAATATTCATGCACAGCGCTGAGCGCCAGCTTGGTTCCGCCGATAATTACAACAAACACTGCAAACAACAGAATCAGGGCATCTACAAAAACCATAAGACCTTTTTTCGCCCCTGGAGATACCTTATCTCTTACAATCACCAGAGCCATATGCTGTCTGGTGCTGAAGGCATAAGCCGCACCGATAAAGCCTGTCCAGATAAGCAGATAACGCACCACTTCTTCTGTAAACGCCGCCGGGCTGTTTAAAACGTATCTGGTAAAGACCTGGTATAAAACTAACAGTGTCATGGCAGATAACAGCACTGCCGCAATTCTGGACAAAACAAAGTTCATGCCCTTTTTAATTTTTGTCAATGTTTCCAGCATTACTTTTCACTCCCTTCCTGTACTGCGTGAATGGTATCTAAAAGCTTATCCACACCGGGATAACGCTCACAATATTCCTCTACCATACCTTCGGTTGCCTGGCGGAAAGCCTCTTTATCCACATCTTTTACAAAGGTAACGCCCATTTCTGTTTCTGCCTCTTCCATGGCATCCTCAATGGCCTCCTCCCACAGAACCTTGTGGCTATCTGTGGAATTGTGGGCTGCCTCCAGAATGATTTCCTGGTCTTCCTTACTGATCTGATTCCAGATTTTGCTGCTCATAACCATAACGTCCGGAATCATGGCATGCTGGTCTAAGGAATAGTACTTACAGATTTCTCCGTGCTTTCCTGTAGTCAAAGCGGTTTCGTTATTCTCTGTACCGTCAATGATTCCGGTCTGCAAAGAGGTATAAACATCACCATAAGACATCGCTACCGGAGTTCCCCCCAGTGCCTGCATCATATCCGTCTGGGATTCCATATCCTGCACACGGATTTTCAGTCCTTTTAAATCTTCCGGTGTACGGATTGGAGTATTTTTTGTGTAAAAAGAACGGGCGCCTGATGTGTAATAAGTCAATGTTACAAAGCCCTCGTCCTCTGTGGACAAGAAGAAATCCTGCATGGCGTCAGAGTCCATAACATGATAGAAATCCTCTTCGTCATCAAAAATATATGGCATACCAAAAGCATTATATCCCTCTTCAAAGGTTGCCAGGTTGGGAGCCGCCACCTTTGTCATGGCAATTACTCCGGCATTTAACTGCTCCATGGATTCTGTTTCAGAGCCAAGCTGTCCGTTTGGGAAAATCTTAATCTGGATTCTCCCCTCCGTTTTCTCCTCTACCTCTTTGGCAAATTCCTCCATGGCAATGTGTACGGTATGGGTTTCACTGAGCCCGTGGGACAGGGTAAGCACCATGGGATTTTCTGCGGTGGCTTCCTTACTGCTTGCCGCGCTTTCATTTCCGCAGCCTGGGAGCATGCTCAAAGACAGGCTCGCAAGAACTGCTATTGCTGCTAACTTTTTCATTTTCACATTCCTTTCTCTTTTTTACATTCCAATCATGTCAAACTGTTCAAAGGAAACGATTGCTTCGTAATCCTTCTTTGGATTTTTATATTTTATCTGCACAGATTTCAGTCTCTGACTGTAATACCAGCCGCATTCTGCTTCTTCAAACTTTCTTCTGTGCAGGAAATGAGGAAGTTCCTGTCCGTCTACCTTTACCCAGTAAGGCGCTTTTTCTCTGTGAATCATGTCAATCTGCATGTCTTCTACCTTTGTTTCATAGCTGCCTTCGTTTGTAAAGGTAAGTACAGTTTTCTCTCCTGCTTTCATGGAGATTCTGGTTTTTAAATAAACCCCTTTTTCGTAATCCATGGTTGCGCCGTCGTCTTCGTAAAGAGTAAACGCACTGTCCTTATCTGCTGCACAGAGAAGAGAAATTCCTGTTGTCTGCTGCTTCATCAGGTTATCCATCTTGTTAAGAGCCATAGGAATCATAGCACCACTTCTTACATACAGCGGAATGCTTCCCAAATCTACCGGAATCTCAATAATCTGTCCGCCTTCATAGGCTTCTCTTGTGTAGAAATCATAGAAAGTTTCACCCTTTGGCAGATAAACTTTTCTTGTCTTCGCACCTTTTTCCACCACGTTTGCTACTAAAAGGGAATCTCCGAACATAAAGTCCACGCCCTCGTCATAGCAGTTTTCATCCTGCTGGAAAGCGCTGCACATGGGTTCCATAATAGGAAGACCTGATTCATGGGCTCTTTCCATAAGAGAATACAGATATGGAATCATCTGATAACGGAAAGAAATGGCTTCCCGGATATATTCCTTACAGTTGCTGTACATCCACGGCTCTGTCACGGTGTTGTCAATATTAGTAGAGTGAATGGAAAATCTGGGCTGGAAAATTCCGTTCTGAATCCAGCGCACAAACAATTCCGCTTCCGGTGCAGGTCCGTAAAATCCACCGATGTCACAGCCCTGGTTTGCCACACCGGATAAACTCATACCTAAAATGGTGGCAATGTTGTATTTCAGAGAATCCCAGCAGGTCAGGTTATCTCCTGCCCAGGTCTGTGCATATCTCTGAATTCCGCAGTGACCGGAACGGCACACAATATACGGACGGGTGTTGTCAAAGGTTTCATGTACTGCCTCGTCGGTAATATGGCACATGATGTTAGACATCACAGATTTTAACTGTCCGATGGTACCGCCTTTTCCCTCAAAGCTGCAGCGGCAGTCCTTATCCACCATGCTGTCGTATTCGCAGTTGTCATTCCACACAGAGCTGGTGCCGTATTCCAGAACATTTTCCTTCAGCATTTCTTTCCAGTTCTCTCTGGTATCTTCGCTGGTGAAATCCACAAACATGCCTTTTCCGCCCCACCCAGGTTCCGATTCCCGGCTCTTCGCTCTGGCTGTCCTTTACAAACATGCCCTTTTCCTGCATTTCTTTTAATTTAGGGTGTACCAGCAGCATACCCGGTTTCACGTTTGGAGAAACACACACGCCTCTGTCTGTCATCTGTTTAAAAAAGTCTTTTGGGTCTTTAAAACGTTTGTCATTCCAGGTAAATACACAACGCTTAATGCCTTCCTCTGTTTCAATGGCGCAATAGCCGGAAGAAAGCTGGAAACCGTCCACCGGAATTCCCTCTTCTTTTGTGGTATCAATGAATTCCAGAATTGCATCGTCGCAATCCTTCTCAAGTTCCGGATAATACATGGAAGAACCCAGGTATCCCAATGCGTATCTTGGAAGCATGGCAGATTTTCCGGTCAGATCTGTATAGCGCTCTACCACCTGCTTTATGGAAGGTCCTGCAATAAGGAATAAGTCAATATCTCCGCCGTCTGCACGGTAACGGCTGTGCATTTTCCAGTAATTACTCTTTTCCTTTCCCATATCAAAATCACATTCATAGGTGTTGTGATAAAAATATCCCACAGCCTTTTTATGTTCCCGATTCAGCTTGATATAAAAAGGAATGTGCTTGTAAAGAGAATCTGTTTCTTTTGGGTTGTAGCCCATGGCGTCCTTTGGACTCATGTTCATAAACTTCTGTGCCTTGTTAAATTCTCCGCTCTTTTCTCCGAATCCATAGAAGCAGTCCTGCGGTGTAATTTCACTGGTATGGATTCTGCGGTGATTGCTGTCTTCCATATAAGCCAAATCCACAATATCAGCATGCAGCAGTGTGTTCTCTGCATCATACACACAAATGCGGAACGGATTCTTCTCAATCTCTACCCGAAGTTCTTTTCCCCGGATAATCGCCTTCTCTTCTCCGTCTTCCAGAAGCGCCTGTGCAAGCTGTACCCGCTTTCTTTTCCCTTCCAGGAATCCATCCATGCGGTCTTCCCAGCCTGTCATAACCAAACTGTAAGATTCCTCTGCAAAGTCCCCGTCAAATCCCGCCCGAATTCGTACAATAGAATCTGTCAGAAAAAGCACCCGGATTTCCACACAATTTGTCCGGACAGAAACATATCCGTTTTCCTGTTTCACATCTTCTGCCTTAAAACATACTTTCATTGGTTCTCTCCTTTTTTCTTTCATGCCCACATTATAAGAAAACGAAAAGGAATTTCATAGACAAAATTTGCTTAAAATCGCTATATTTTTTACTTATCTTGCTCTCTTTTTTATCTTTTTTCTTGCTTTTCTTTTTCTTTCATGCTATCCTGCCTTTAAAACCTGGGGGCATCGAAAACGTACCATTGGGATATCTGTGTATTTGCAGCGATGCCCCCGTCCCTTTCAAATTTTACACAGGAGGCCTTCTCATGCTGGACACTGCCGCCATCGTAATGTCACATGGAAAAAAACTTGCTTATGGATATGCGGAAGGGGTCAATGACAATATGTGTCAGTCCCACTTCCATGATTTTTTTGAATTGTATTATTTAGAATCCGGGGAACGGTATCACCTGATAGAGGGTGAGTTGTATCATCTCACAGCCAATGAGGTTGTCATTTTTCCTCCCAATGTCATGCACCATTCCTACGGAGATAAGAACGTACCCTTTAAACGAATTGTTCTTTATTTTACACCGGATATGATTGCTTATCCTGAACCCTGTACCTATCTTCAGAAAAAGCCCCGGATTTTTTCTTTAAAAAAAACGAAGAAATCTCTGCTGTATTTCCTTCTGTCCATGCTTGATACAGAGTGGGACAAAGAAGAAGGAATTTTCCAGCAGGAATATCTGGAATCTCTGTTAAACCAGCTTTTGCTCACAATTTTAAGAGCAGATTACACCCCTGTGCAAAGCACCCCGAAAACAAGACCTGCACAGGCGGTAAACTATATCCATGAACACTATGCCGAGGAAATTTCCATTCCCGAGCTGGCAGAGATGCTCTATGTCAGTCCTTACCACCTGTGCAGAGAATTTAAAAAAGCAACCGGTAAAACCATTGTCCAGTATTTAAATATGACCCGGGTCCTCCATGCCCAGCGCATGCTTCTGGAAACGGATTACAACATCACCCGCATCAGCAAAGAAACCGGCTTTTCCAACCTCACCCATTTTAACCGGATTTTCAAAAGCATTGCCGGCATGTCCCCCAGCGAAAAGCGCAAACAGTATAAAACCATTTAGTCCCTGCTGCTGACAATGCCATAGTACGCCTTGGAGGTTACCAGATACATAATAATATAAAACAGAGAAAACAGCAGATAGCAGCCCACCATAACCGCAATCAGAAGCCCTGTATTCATAACTCCTAAAAGAAGCAGGATTTTCTGTATCATCGGAAAAGCAAAAGCTGTATGGATTCCTGCTGCCAGAAGCGGCAGGAAAAATACGGTGAGTACCTGAGAATTAATACTCTTACGGATTTCCCGTTTTGTCATTCCCACTTTCTGCATGATGTCAAACCGTTTCTGATCCTCATATCCTTCTGTTACCTGCTTGTAATACATAATCAGAACCATGCCAACAATAAACACCAGTCCCAGCAGGATTCCCAGAATAAACATACCGCCATAGAGCGCATAAAATTCTGCCCGGGCAGAGGTACTGTCTTCAATATCTATCCGTACATATCCTTCTTGTAACAGCTTATCCCTTTCCTCCTGAAGACGTTTCGCCACCTTCATATTTTCTTTATAACTGCAGTCCAGATCAAAGCCGTAATAATCATTTATTTCCAGTAAAGGCTCTCCCTGCACTACCTTCCATTTTTCATAGTACTCCTGTACCGTATCCATATCCTTTACAAAAATAAACATAGAAGGCATCACCTGCATGGAGTCAATGCCATTCTTTATAAATTCAGGCACTTCCTCCTTTACTTTCCACTTTGTGCCATCATCAAAACAGATTTCATCATATCCATACTCTGTTTTTGTCTGATAAAGCAGCACTTCATCTTTCTTTAGCGTTTCCTTTTTTCCCATAATGCGGTTATAGTCCTCTAAAGGCACAATAAAAAGCTGACGGATACTGTCCATCGTATTCGTATTAAAAGCAGCAAAGTTTTCCCTTTCCAGAAAAATATTCTCCTCATCAGCCAGTCCTGCTGCCGCAAAAAATCGATAATGCAGGGTGTTTTCTTCTTTTTGTCCCTGTTCCGCCAGTACTTTTTCAATCATCTCATGTACGCCCTGTACGATCTGCGTGTCCCCGGAGTAGGTATACACTTCAACATTCCTTGGATACCTGGCACGCAGCTGGTCTTCCACACCGATAAACATGCAGGAAACCGCAGACACCATAACCAGCACCATAGTAGACAAGATACAGATTGACGCCAGTCCGGAACCGTTTCGTTTCATACGATACATCATAGAAGAAACGGAAATAAAATGTCCTGGTCTGTAATAATAATTTTTATTTCTCTTTAAAATTTTACACAGCAGTACAGAACCTGCACGAAACAGCATATAGGTGCTGACAATAACCATTGCCACTGCCACAAAGAACCAAATCATGGCTGCCAGAGGTTCTTCAATAGATACGGCAATATAATAGGCTCCTGCCAGAATCACAACGCCCAAAATTCCTTCCAACCAGTTTGCCTTTGGAGGCTTTTCTCCCACCGCCTCGCTTTTTAAAAGTTCAATGGGTCTGGAATTGGAAACCTGAATCAGACACTTTATCAGAATTAAAAGAAAAATTCCTCCGAAAACCTTTAAGGTCAGAGCCAGGGACTGCATACTGATTGTAAAACCAAAATCTGCTTCTCCGTTCAGAAGAGAAACCATGACAAGCTCTGCTGCCTTTGAAAACAGAATCCCTGTAAAAATTCCCAAAAGGAGGGAAACTACAGACACCTGCACACACTCCCAGGCAATCACTTTTGCCAGATTCTTCTTTCCCATACCCAATACATGGTATAGGCCAAACTCTCTCTTCCTTCTTCGCATGAGAAAAGAATTGGTGTAAAAAATAAAAATCAGTGCAAATCCTCCCATAATCCCACAGCCAAGGGATAAAACAGACTGCATGGTCGCCCCGCCCTGCATGGCGTGAACAGTAGGGCTGGTACATAAGAAAATCAGGATATAAAACATAAAAATCATGCCAATATTTGCCAGAATATACGGCAGATAAATTTTTTTATTTTTCTTTATCCCCGTCCAGGCAATTTTATAATAAAACCCTCTTTTCACTGCTCTTCACCTCCTGCTGACAGCATGGTCAGAGTGCTGGAAATCTTTTCATACATCTGCTGGTTCGTGTCCTTTCCACGATAAATCTGATGAAAGACCTCTCCGTCCTTAATAAACAGAACCCGGTTGGCATGACTGGCTGCCTTTACAGAATGCGTCACCATTAAAATGGTCTGTCCGTCTTCGTTTACGGTTCCAAAGAGGCGCAGCAGCTCGTCTGTGGAACGGGAATCCAGCGCTCCGGTGGGTTCATCTGCCAGAATCAGGCGGGGATTTGTAATCAGCGCCCTTGCCACAGCAGCTCTTTGCTTCTGCCCGCCGGACACCTCATAAGGATATTTATCCAGCAGCTCTTTTATACCCAGCTTTGCTGCCAGAGGCTCTAAAAGTGCCTCCATTTGCCTGTGATGCTTTCCCCCAAGCACCAGAGGCAGGTAAATGTTGTCCCGGATAGAAAAGGTATCCAGCAGATTAAATTCCTGAAAAACAAAGCCCAGATGATTTCTCCGAAATACGGAAAGGTCTGCGTCTTTGATTCTGGAAATATCTCTGCCGTCTAAAAGCACGCTTCCCCCTGTGGGTCTGTCCAGAGCTGCCAGAATATTTAAAAGCGTGGTCTTTCCGGAACCGGATTCCCCCATGATTGCTGTATATTCACCTTCTTCTATACTGAAGTTTACGTTTTTTAATGCCTGTACCTGATTGCCTCCAAAACGGGTGGTATAGGTTTTTTTCAGGTTTTTCACTTCCAAAATTGTCATCTCGTTTTGTTCCTCCTGTTTCTTTCTTCTTAACTTACAACCCCATTGTAACAAAACAGGGAAATGTCCTGCCATAACTTCGGCTTACATTTCCCTGCTCTCGTCTTACATTTTTGTAAGATGGCTGTAATTTTCTGTTATTCGGTTTCCAGCTGTGCCTTTCTCAAATCCAGATACACGGCAGTTCCTTCCCCAATACAGGATTCTGCCCGGATTTTATGTCCGAGACGTTCACAGATGCGTTTGCATAAATACAGTCCGATTCCGCTGGCTTTTTTTTGCAGCCTTCCGTTACAGCCTGTATACCCCTTTTCAAAAATCCTGGGCAAATCCTCCGGCGCAATACCAATTCCCGTATCCCGGACACATAAAACGCCGGGTTCTGTTTCTTCTATAGAGATGCTCCCTCCGGCTTTGGTATACTTCAGGGCATTGGACAATACCTGCTCCAGAACAAACAGAATCCACTTTTCGTCTGTCAGTACACAACCCTTTATGGGCCTGTATTCCAGACGGATTTTTCCCCGGATAAAGAAGGAGGAAAACTTGTGCAGCGCCTGTTTCACAATGCTGTCTGTGGCATATTCCCGAAACACATAATCCGTATCTTCGCTGTCCAGACGAAGATAGCAAAGCACCATGTCCGCATACTGTTCAATCCGCATCAGATCGCTTCTGATATCTCTGGCAAGCGTGGTATCCTCATTTTCCAGATTCAGATGCATGGAAGCAATGGGGGTTTTGATCTGATGCGCCCAAAGAGTGTAATATTCTATCATATCCCGGTATTTCTGACTGTCCCTTGCTTCTAACTCCCGATATCTTCTGTCCAGCTCCCTGATTAATTCCTGATAATCCTGTTCTAAAATTCCCTCTGTAAGGGGCAGACTGTCCACAAAAAACTCCTTTTGTGTGCAAAGCCTTCCAAGCTGTCTGCGATTTTGACGAAACTTCCTGAAATGGGGAATCAACACCACAAATCCCAGAAATCCGCAAACTGCACTGGCATAAAGCGCTGCTGCTGCCGGTATCTGATACAGAACAAAGAACAGAATAAAAATACAGGAAAACGCTATATATAAAAACACCACCCTGCTATGCTGCTTCAAATAATCTTTTAAATCTTTTAAAAACGCTCTTGTCATTCCTCTCAACTCCTGCCTTTCATTCGGCAATCAGATAGCCCATTCCCACCTTTGTGGTAATAAAATCCGTAAGTCCTGATTTTTCCAGCTTTTTGCGAAGGCGGTTTACATTCACACTTAAGGTATTTTCATCTACAAAGCTGTCATTTTCCCACAGCTTTTCCATAAGCCGTTCTCTGCTTACAATCTTTCCCTTTTGCTCCATTAAGGTGAGTAAAATCCGATATTCGTTTTTCGTAAGTTCTATTTTCTCTCCCTGAAAATGCAGCAGGGCGTCCTCTTTTGACAAAAGCGCGCCTCTGTGTTCCAACACAGACACCTGGCTGCCGTAATCATAGGTTCTTCTTAAAACTGCCTGTATCTTTGCCATTAAAACAGCAAAGTCAAAGGGTTTTGCAATAAAATCATCTGCCCCTGCCTGCACTGCCATAACAATATTCAGATTATCAGAAGCAGAGGAAATGAAAATCACCGGAACCTTGGACACCTCTCTGATTTTCTGACACCAGAAATATCCGTTAAAAAAGGGAAGGGAAATGTCCATTAAAACCAGATGAGGTTCATACGCTGCAAATTCTGCCATAACCTCATGAAAATTCTCTGCACACCTGGCGTCCATGCCCCAGGCATTGGTCTGTTTTTCTATAGCTCCGGAAATACCCGGGTCATCTTCTACAATAAAAATTCGATACATGGGTTTCTCTCCTTTTTCCATAACAAAATTCCTCAGAAACACGCCCTGCCTTTCCACCTTCCCGGCAGTCTGATAACCGGTATCTACGAAGTTCCATAGTCCTTCCCAAATATAATCTGCCACCATGTGGCAGCAAGCTGATATTCATTATACCACGCACGCAAAAAAAAAGAAACCTGCCCTGCCAACGACAAGTTTCTTTTTTATGGGATTTCAAACTCTTTATATGCAATACAGTGTGCGGAGGTTTTATACTGCATATATTCTGCATATTCATGCAGTGAATTCCTACAGTTATTTGAAACGGTAACTGTACTTATATCCTATCTCAAATAGCCTGCTTGCGCAAGCCTGCCCGGGGGATACATTTTTGTTTTTTTTCTAAAACACAGACTCCACCAGCATTTTTGTATATGCATTCTGAGGATTGAAGATTATCTCCTTTGGTGTTCCCTGCTCCACAATTTTCCCGTCCTTCATTACCAGGACACGGTCGCAGAACATCTGCACAAGCGCCAGATTATGGCAGATAAAAAGATAAGACAGCTTCTTTTTCTCTTTAAACTCCTGCAAAAGTTCCAGAATCTGCTGCTGTACCGTTACGTCCAGCGCGCTGGTGGCTTCGTCACAGATGACAATTCGTGGCTCAATTGCCAATGCTCTTGCAAGGGCGGCTCTCTGGCACTGCCCTCCGCTGACCTCATGGGGATACCGATTGTAAAATTCCTCTGAAAGTCCGCATTGCTTTAACAGCCCCAGAACCTGTTGTTTTCTTTCTGAACCGGACACGCCACGATTCTTCAGACTCTCTCCTATCCCCTTTCCCAGAGTCTGACGGGGGTCAAAAGAAGTGACCGGATTCTGAAAGACCATCTGTATATTCTGATATGCATTCCGCAATTTCTTGCCTTTTGCATGGGTAATATCCTCCCCGCATAAAGAAAGGCTTCCCGCCGTCACATCAGCTAATCTGGTAATCAGTTTTGCCAGAGTACTCTTTCCGCTGCCGGATTCTCCTACAATTCCAAGGGTTTCTCCCGGATAAAGTACAAAATCCACTTTATCAACTGCCTTAAAGTCCGGCTTTCCCGCTGTCTTAAAAACCTTTGTTACACCCTCTACTTTTAAAACAGGCTCCATCTATATCCTCCGCAATCTCGGCACTGCCTTTAATAATTTCTGTGTATATTCACTTTTCGGCGTCTGAAGTACCTGCGCCGTTTTTCCATATTCCATAACCTGTCCGTCCTTAAGCACCAGCACGGTGTCTGCCATGGCGGATACAACGCCGATATCATGGCTGACCAGTATCATAGCTGTGCCGAATAGTTCTCTGAGGCGAAGCATTTCCTCCACAACCTGACGCTGCACCGCTACGTCCAGCGCACTGGTAGGTTCATCAGCCAAAAGAACAGAAGGCTGCATCAGCATTGCCATGGCAATGCCGACTCTCTGATTCATACCTCCCGAAAGTTCAAAAGGATAGCTGCTCCAGATACGGTCCGTATTGTGAAAATGCAGTTTTTCAAAGAGTTCCAGCGCATCTTTTTGTACTTCTTCTTTCTTTGTTTTTTTATGCGCGGCAACACTTTCATAAATCTGGTCGCCAATGGTACGAATCGGGCAAAGAGAAGCCCCTGCATCTTGGAAAATCATGCCGATTTCTTTTCCTCTCAACCCTCTGAGTTCCTTTTCAGACAAATCGGGGATATCTTTTCCCTGAAACCAGATATCTCCCCTTGTCACCATTCCGCTATTTCCCAGAAGTCCCATACAGGCTTTTAAAATCGTGCTTTTGCCGCTTCCTGACTCCCCTACAATTCCCAGGATTTCTCCCGCATGCAGGGAAAAGCTCACATCGTGTACCACAGCCTGTCCTGCAAAACAAACCTCCACCGACTGATATGCCAGTATTTCTTCCATAAATTTATCTTCCCTCCAACCGGAATCCTGCCTTATGACGCCGGCGCCAAATCCACGGTAATTTCATAAAAATCACACGGGTGTGCCGTTAAGCCGGTAACGGTAGACTTACTAATCATGCTCATTTTCAAGTGAGAACAAAAAACAAATCCATAATCGTCCAGTATGGTCTGCTGCATCGCCACAGCCAGTTCACTGCGTCGTTCTGTATCAAAGGTCTTTGCCATCTCTGCTTCCAGTTCCTCCAGCTTGTCGCTGTGATAATGTCCGTTGTTTACCGCAGAACTGTCCAGACAATGGGTAGTAAAGAAATATTCCGGATCTCCGGTAGGCGCTGTTACCATAGCGCTGGCATATACGTCCCAGGCAGAAGAATCTGCCCGTATGCTGTTGTGGTCTGCAGTACTGTTAATTTCCACATTCATGCCGATTTCCTTTAAAGTTGCCTGTGCAGACTCTGCAAGCAGCGGCAATTCCTGACGGCTCGGATACGTCAGCCAGCGGATATTCAAATCCTGTCCTTCCTTCTCCCGGATTCCATCTCCGTCTGTATCTACCCAGCCTGCTTTTTCCAGAACCTCTTTTGCTCCCTCCGGGTCATAAGCTTCTGTTTTCACCTGATTTCCGCCAAAGGCAAATTCTTCCGGAAAAGCGCCAACTGCCGGATAGCCGTTTCCCTGCAGAAGAGTATCTACAAAGCCCTCTTTGTCAATGCCCATGGCAATCGCCTGGCGCACTGCTTTATCCTGTATCACAGGGCTTTCAAAATTCATATGTGCAAAAAATGTACGACTGGTGGCACAGCTTGAGAAAGTATAGTTTTCGTTTTCAAATAACGGATAGCTGGCATAAGGCATACCATATGCTGCGTCAATCTCTCCTGACTGAAGCGCCATGGTCAAAGTATCTCCATCTGAAATTGTGCGAACTGTAATCTCGTCATAGCCCGGGTCGCCATTCCAGTAATCCTCATTTTTCACTAATTGCAATTCCTCACCGGACACCAGGGTTTCTGCCTTGTAAGGGCCTGTTCCCGCCACAATGCCGTCTTCACTTACCCCGGCTTCCATATCAATAATACAGCCATAAGGGTCGCTTAAATAATTTAATAAAGTAGGCTTAGGTTCTTTTGTTTTAATGGTTACAGTCTGCCCTTCTGCCGTAATGGTGTCTATCATCAAATCGCCTTTTGCACGGTCATGGACTTCTACTAAATGCTCCAGACATTCTTTCACAGCCTCGCCGTCCATTGCCCGGTCACTGGTAAACTTCACGTTATCCTGCAAGGTAATTTTCCAGGTCAGTTCGTCTACATTTTCATAACTCTTTGCCAACCATGGCTGGATTTCCATACTGTCTGAATACTTGAAAAGTGTTTCTCCCACTCCGTATCGGATACATGCCCAGCCTGAATACATATTATGAGGGTTTATATCCGGTTCTTCATTTTCAGGATTAAAGGTAGTGTCACCAAATACAAACGTTTTTTTCCCTGTATCTGCTTCCTGCTTTGTATCCGCCTTTTTCTTCTCCTCTGCTCCGCAGCCGGTCAAAAGCCCCATTCCCAGGCAGATTGCCATAACCATTGCCGATATTTTTTTGAAATTTTTTCTCATGTTTTCTCCTTTAAAATGATTTCTCTTTTATTTTCTGCGGCTGTTGCGAGGGTCTAAATAATCCCGCACCGTATCCCCCAGAAGGTTAAATATTACCACAACAATAAAAATCGCAATTCCCGGTCCGATAATGACCCACGGATAGGTTTGCAGCATGCTTCTCCCGCCGCTCATCATATTTCCCAGTTCTGCTGTGGGAGGCTGCGCTCCCAGTCCCAAAAAGGACAGACCTGCCAGTTCCATGAGCATTGTGCCGATATCCAGCATCGAAGTGACCAAAATCGGTCCCATGCAGTTTGGAAGGATATGCTTTACAAGAATTGCAAGCGAATGGTTTCCTGCAAGCTGCGCCGCCGCTATATAATTTGTATTCTTTTGCGCCAGAGTCTGACTTCTTGCAATCCTGGCATACTTGGGCCAGCTAATCACTGCCAGAGCAAAAACGGCATTGTCCAGACCGCCGCCTAGCAGGGCCGCGATTGCCAATGCAAACACCAGACCCGGAAATGCCAGACACACATCAGATATTCTCATAATGACCGCATCGGTCACGCCTCCGAAATATCCGCACAGAATCCCCACAATGGTTCCCACAACCGTAATGATAACCACCAAAGACAAGGTTGCCAAAACGCTGGTCTGAAGTCCCACTAAAATGCGGGAAAACATATCCCGTCCAAACCGGTCCGTGCCTGCCAGGTGTTCCGTACTTGGCGGCTGAAGAGAAATTCCCATGTTCTGGGCATTGGGGTCATAAGGACAGAAATATTGTGCAAAAATCACCACCAGCATCAACAATCCCGCCAGAATCAGAAAAAAAAGAAATCTGCCCTTCATATGGCTTTTCTTCACCTTCTGTTTCCGAACAGACGGGATAGCCTTTTCTTCCTTCATGCTTCCTCACCCCCTAAGCGTATTCTTGGATCTAAGACCCGATAAGAAAGGTCTGTAATCAGGTTGACACAGACATAAATAATTGCCAGCCACATAACATACGCCTGAATCATGGGATAATCTCTCATATTAATGGCATCAACTGCCAGCTTTCCTACTCCATCCCACAAAAAAATAGATTCCACAATGGCGGTTCCGCCTAAAAGACTTCCGATGGAAAGCGTAAGCAGGGTAAGAATCGTTACCAGACACGCCCGAAGCACGCTTTTGCTCAAAGTAACAGAAAATCGTACCCCTCTTGCCTTTGCTCCTATGACATAATCTTTGCTCAATTCATCAAGCACCGTTGCCCGCACCTGCCTCAAATATTTTGCGGACATGGCAATCGCCAGCGTCAGGCTGGGAAGGGCTACGCTTTGGATACTCACCTCTGTGGAAATAACCGGGAATACATTGAGCCTGATTGCCAGAAAATACATTAAAAGCAACGCCACAAAAAAATTCGGCATACTGTTCCCCAGAAAGCTTCCTGCTCTTATGAGATAATCAGTAAAACGATTCTGTTTTACCGCTGCCAGCACTCCCAAAGGAATGGAAATCACAATAGTAAGCAAAATGGAAACCCCGGTAAGCAGTAACGTTGCCGGCAGTTTTGAAAGAAAGGTGGGAAAAACCTCTTTTCCCGATATATAGCTGGTTCCCATATCTCCCTGTAAAAGATTTCCAAGCCATACAAAATACTGGGTAAGAAACGGCTTGTCCAGTCCCAGCTCTGCTCTTGCACGGTCTATAGCTTCCTGGGAAAGCACCATACCCGTATTCTCCATTTTCTGCAGAACTGCATCACTTCCTGCCAGCCGCATCATACCAAAAGATAAAAAAGTAATGACAAACAGAATCGGAATTAACTGTAAAAAACGTTTCGCTGCATATTTTCCCATAGTCTTCCTCATTCTTTCCTCGCACACAGGGTGAACAGTGGATCTGGATTATAAAACGCATCTTTTTCAATATAAATCCGCCCACTTACTCCAAAATTCAGGGAAAGATCTGCAACTCCCAGTTTTCCTAAAGTTTCCACGTCCCAGGCAGGACGGCTATAAGAACTGATAGGAAGCTGGCGTTTAATAGCCTCGCATTCCTGCAAAAGCGCATCTCCCAACTGATTATGCGCATGATTCTCCGGTAAGTGGGAGGTATCTGCACAGTCACTCGCCCCGTAATTGGCATCAAAATTCAGCAAAATACCGCCATGTTTCAATACTCGCAGCCATTCTCTGTATGCATGTCCTGCATCCGGCAGTGTCCAGGTTAAATTCCTGGAAATTACCATATCAAAGGTTTCGTCCGCAAACTCCGGATTTTCTGCGTCCATGACCTGAAATCTGCAGTCTGCCCCTTCTTCCTTTGCCAGCTCCTTTGACTTCTCTATCATATCAGGTGTTAAATCCACCCCAATCACTTCATGTCCCTGCTTTGCCAGCAAAATGGTAAAAAATCCAGTTCCACAGCCCACGTCTAAAATTTTCAGCTTCTTTCCCGGCAGGTATTTTTTGATTTCTGTAAGCCAGCGGTCTGCCATAGAGCTGTGCAGCTCTGCCCTTCTCTGTTCCTTAAAACTACTGCTTCTCTTTGTCCAGTATCCTGCTATCCTTTTCTTCCGATTGTCCGCTTCTCTGGAAATCCTTCCATATGCAATAACAGAACCTCCTTCTGTAACCTGCAGGCTTCCTGTCTGAAACAGAATCACCCCTTCATACTCTGCCCGGCATATTTCCAGAATATTTCCATTATAATCCTTTACCATACCCAGTATTTCGCCCTGCTGGATCATATCTCCGGGCATCTTGCTGGGATACCAGAGTCCTGCCTGATTTGCCGCCTGATAGCTGACGTCCTTTACTTCCAGAGGATAATAATTCCGGTAATCCTTCTGTCCCAGATAAACCCCCAGATGGCAGAGAATATTCCGCACATCTCTTCTGGTAGAATGGCTTTCCTCCAAAGTCCAGCCTCCCATCTGTCCTCTTTCAATCAATACCGAAGGGATTCCAAGACTTGCTGCATAATTATAACAACCTCCTTTTGCCACACAGGAACGAACCATATAAGGTACATCTGTCTGTTCTGCCATTTCCCTTGATTGTTCTACCACACTCTCCCTGGCAACACCTGCATAATATACATAAGGCGTCAACCGTTCATAGCTGTCCCCACTGTGCAGATCAATATAAAAATCTACGCCCGGAAACAGTTCTTTTTCTATGGCATAAGCCAGGCGCTCCATCTGGCTGCCATCTGGCTTTCCCGGAAAAACCCGATTCAGATTTACACCATCTTCAAAGCCCTCACTGCCGCTTCGCTGTTCAAATGCCTGGCGGTTTATCACCTTTACAATGACCACTGTACCTGCAATTTTTTCCACCTGGAGATGGTCAGCCGATTCTATAGCTGACTGAATCCCCACATATTCTGCTGCATGGATTCCTGCAGTCACCAGCACCGTCTTTCCGGCTTCTTTCCCGTTTAATACGGTAACTGGAAGCTCGAATTCCCCGTTTCCAATACAAATATACCCTATTTTTTTCTCTCCCGGCTCTGCCCGGAAATTTCCCAGGCAAAAGGTCTTGTTTTCTTTCATTTCTCTATATCCTCTATCTGTCAATTTTCTCTTTTCTTCGTATTCTTTCTGCGGAGTCAGTTTATCAAATTCTCCTCTGTATCACAAGCCCCCCAGGGGGATTTCACCAGGCAAAAAGCCGGGATTCCTGTATTTTTCACAAAAATCCGGTTTTTTTTCATAAAACCTACAGTTTTCCCTTGCATACAAAGGGATTTCAACGTATTATAAAATAGGCAGGAAATTCTGCCCGGAATTTGTAAGAATCCAATGGAGGTACATACTATGGAAAATATAGACCGCATGGTGGGAACTGTATCACGAGGAGTCAGAGCGCCGATTATCCGTAAGGGCGACAACCTTTCTGAAATCGTTGTGGACTGTGTATTAAAAACCGCCGAAAGCGAAAACTTTGAAATCCGCGATAAAGACGTGATTGCTGTAACAGAGGCTGTTGTTGCACGAGCTCAGGGCAATTATGCCGGTGTACAGGATATTGCAGCCGATGTAAAGGAAAAATTTGGTGATGATACGGTAGGCGTTATCTTCCCGATTTTAAGCCGTAACCGTTTTTCTATCTGCTTAAAGGGAATTGCTATGGGCTGCAAAAAAATCGTGTTGATGCTCAGCTATCCTTCTGATGAAGTGGGCAACCACCTGGTAGACTTAGACCTTTTAGATGAGAAAAATGTAAATCCATGGTCTGACATTCTCACAGAAGAAAAATACAGAGAATTATTCGGCTATGAAAAGCATGTATTTACAGGTGTAGACTATGTAGAATACTATAAACAGTTAATCCAGGAAGCTGGCGCAGAGGTGGAAATCATTTTTGCCAACAATCCAAAAGCAATTCTTTCCTATACAAAGAGTGTGCTAACCTGCGATATTCATACACGTCAGAGAACAAAACGTATCTTAAAGGCCAATGGCGCTGAAAAGGTTTACTCTTTAGATGACATTATGACAAAAAGCATCAATGGCAGTGGATACAATGACGCCTACGGACTTCTGGGTTCCAACAAGGCAACCGAAGACACGGTAAAACTCTTCCCTATTAAATGTGAAGAAGTGGTATCTGCAATCCACAATTCCATATTGGAAAAAACAGGAAAAAATGTGGAAGTTATGGTATACGGCGACGGTGCATTTAAGGATCCTGTGGGAAAAATCTGGGAACTGGCTGACCCGGTTGTTTCTCCTGCTTATACAAAGGGACTGGAAGGAACGCCAAATGAAGTGAAGCTGAAATACCTGGCTGACAATGATTTTGCAGACCTGTCCGGCGCAGAATTAAAAGATGCAATCAAAAACTATATCACAGAAAAGGACGAAAAGGCTGCCAGCTTAAAGGGTACCATGGTAACACAGGGAACAACTCCAAGACGCTTAACAGACCTGCTCGGCTCTTTAGCTGACTTAACCTCCGGCTCTGGAGATAAAGGTACTCCGATTATTTACATTCAAGGATACTTTGACAATTATGCAAAATAAAGGCACGAGGTGACAGAAACTGTCATGTGCCTATCGAGGCTGTCACATTGGATACAGATTGAGCGTATTTCATGTGACAGCTTCTTCAAAAATGCTGCAATGGCATTCCTATTTTCACTTCTTTGCAATTCACTATTTTTCACATGATTATATTTATGACAGTATAATATACTTACCCGGACAGCGGTAATTATTATGAGTACATACGAGGACTATATTGCTGCTATTTTATTCGATTTTCCCTCTTTACAAATAGTTTCCAAAACCATTGTATTTTCAAGAAAGCCTTTATTTACAAGGGTTTTAAGCATTGCATAATGTTAAAAATGCGAAAAAGGGGACAAAAAGGGGACAAACATAAATATTATAAGACATTACACTACATAACTACAGCAGAAATTTTTCCAAAGATGATACAATATTTTCCCCGGCTGGCAACCGGGGAAGTATTTTAAACTATAACATTTCCAGAGAATAGCCCCAAAATAAACTCTCTCCCTAGTTGTGTAATTCTTCTATGATAAATTACTCTACCGTTATCAAGGACTTCCTGTTTAATCTCCTCGTATCCTAAGTTACTGTATTTAGAATACATAACCCACGTTCCATTGATATGGTACTGGATTTTCTTTTCTGACAACATTTTATTTAATTGAACCGCAGATTTCATGTTTAATTCTTTTGCAATTTCTGTCATGGTATAGGTTTTGTTTATGTGGGTAAGAATTGCATTTTTCTTTTCTGCCTCTACTCTGGCAGTACGTTCTTCTTTTAATTTTGTCAACAGTTCAATTCCAAAATCCGGATTGTTGAGGATATTGTCTATTACGTTGTCCGTAGCATAGATTCCGTGTTTACGAATGGAAGGAAGCACCTCATCGAATACCCAGGTTTCAAATCTTTCTGCCGATTCTAATTTGCTATGAGTAATCAGGCGGTACATGTCCCCTTCTCCAATGAAATTAACTTCCTGCATTTTACCACTGATAAGGGTACTGTGTTTTACCGTAGCCCTACAATGCTGATTAATTGCATCATTTGGTCTTATATATCCTAATGCTTTCGCTACATCACTCGCCATAAAATATGGCTTCCCTTCCAGTTCTATTGTCCGTATCTGCCCAAATTCCCTGTTATTAAAAATCTGCAATTCTTTCATATTCTGATTTTCCTTTCTGACGTTCACAAAAAATAAATAAGGCACAGCGTTATGCCATGCCTTATTTTAAAAAAACTTATTTCACTCTGATTTTCTGCCCTGTGTAAATTTTGTTTGGGTCTGCAATCCCATTAAGTTGTGCTAAATGCTGATAGTTGGTACCATACTTGGCAGCAATACCAGAAAGAGTATCTCCGGATTTTACTGTATAATACTGCTCTGCCTGGTATGCTCCGCGAATATCTCCGTCATTTACCCAACACAAGTCGGCATCCAGGAGATACGGATTCCTTGCACCGGACTGGATTTTAGTGATTACACCATGGTTTCTTGCCATTTTGCTTGCCTGAATTGCTTTGCTGATTGGGTCTGAAGAACTTGCATAGCAGGTGCTAAACACAATATGCTCTCCTACTTTGTGTTTGTGGGTAGGGGTTGCGGGCTTTGGTGGTTTCGGTGTTGGAGTATTACCTTTGCCTACATATTTATCCCATGCTGCTGCATCTCCATAGAAAATAGAACAGTCCAGATTTCCACCGTGGCCGTCAATACGACCTGCAGACGTCCACTGCCATAAAGCCATAGTTTTCCAATATTTTACAGACGGTGCCGGTCCCGCGCCTGCCATATCCCAGTTATAATCTGGAACACTATCTTTGTACTTCGCACACCAGAGCCCATAATCCGCACCTGCCACAGCAGACCAGTCATATCTGTTCACTACGCTTTCACTCATGTAGATTAAAGGCTTACAGCCATACGCTTTTTCTACAAGCTGCAGCCATTTAAGCGCCCAGGCTACATTTGACGGATCCGTGTCTTCCCAGTCCAAAACGGGAATGGCTTTTCCAATATAGCCCTTTGTGTTCTTGATGAAGAACGCCGCCTCTGCTTCCGGAGTGTTTCCATTGGCATTTCTGGCAAAGTGGTACACTCCCAGCTTCTTCCCCAGTTTCAAGGCTTCCTGAAATTCCCCCTCACAATAAGGATTCACATAAGTACAACCTTCTGTCGCCTTTACAATTAATGCATCAAAACTCATGTTTCCCTGTGCCATATCTCCCTGATGTGATGCTGCGTCAATAACTCTTAAACTCATATTATCTTCCTTTCTGCCGGTTGCGCCGGCGCAACAAAATAGAGAACCTGTTTCCAAGTTCTCTTTGCTTTATCTTCCAATATTCAATTTATTCATCAATGCTTCCTGAAGTACCTGGGAAAAATTCACCCCCATTGCTGTTGCTTCTTCATTCAGCCATTCCGGTATACTCAATGTCTTTTTCACTGCTTTTGAATTATGTTTCCGTAAATATTCCTGAATATCAAACTCCACAATCACAAGCGTTCCATCTTCTTCCTGGATTCTATCTATTTCAGAAGGTACTGGAATTTCCTCTTTCTCTTCTTTTCGATTTACCAGGGCAAGACCCAAAGCCTCTACTGCCATTTCGTATGCCTGCTGCATATCATCTCCTTCAGTCAGACATTCAGGAATATCTGGAAATGAAATCCAGAAACCGCCTTCTTCTGCTTTGTGAAAAATTGCCGGATAAAATAATTTGCCCATACGTAATACCTCCGTTTCTATTTCAGGCGCAGGGCTTATTTCAGCCCCGCTTGTTTGAGTATTGCCTGCTCCAATCCTTTTTTCATGGCTTTGGAGTGATAAGGAACCACCACTGTTTTTCCAGTAGACCGGTTCTTCATGGTAATATGAGAACCGTTTTGCCTGACTTCCTCAAACCCATTTTGCTTGAGATGTTTGACCATCTCTCTTGGTGTCATTGGCATTTTATGTAACTCCTTTCCTTATCATGTTTCTATTTTATCACGTATTCTTACGTATGTCAATATTTTATCACGTATTTTTACGTATCATTCTTTCTTTTTTTAACTGCTTTGCCATCTGGTTCACATAGGTGCTCAATCCCGCCACCAGTACGCCTTGTGTCACTGCTATAAATACCGCCAGAGCGATTTCCTGGGCGTTGCTACACTGGCAGGTAGCGAATACATACACTGCACTGATTACAATGCCAATACCTCCCAGAAGCAGGGGGATATACTTATCATTTACTGTCTGGGACTGTTTTAGCCACATACCGATAAAATAAAGGACAATGGTTACTACAATCAGTTCTGGTTTTACATAAGTCATAATCTGTTCCATATTCATTCCTCCATATCATGTGCTTGTTTGTTTAGGTGTTTTTGTATTCTGTTAATCGCTTCCGTTACCGGCCCATTGCACCCCTTTTCTTGCAAACCTTTCAAACATGCCAGCAATCCATACGTAATCAGGCACTGTTCTTCGTTTATTTTGCGTATATCATCCTCATGCTGTTCTTGCAGCTTCTTTAGTTTTTTCTCTGTTTCATGGGGCTTTTGGTAAAATTTATAGATGGCAACTAAAAGACCACCGATAACACCTATAGCACCTATGAGGCTTGCAAGCTTTAAAATTGTTTCGATATCAATATACATATTTTATTTCCTCTGCTTTGCTTATGATTTCATAAAAATAAGACCCGTTAAGGTCCTGCCCTGATTTCCATATGTTTTTCGCCTACTCTTTCAGCGCTGCTTCCACTTTGTTTCTCCACAATTTCGGTACGTCCTCAATAGTGATGGTACCGTCTTTGATTTTCATGGCATAAAATGCTACCATTACGCTTCACCCCCTACCATTCCTGCCAGATCTAAAATCGCCCCGTCCTGTACTGCCTGCTGCGCTTTAATTTCATCGATTTCTTTTTCCATTTCTGTTTTTTCCCGAATTCCGAATACCGCAATTACTTTCTTTTCCTGTGTGTAGTCCACAGATTTAAACAGGGGCGCTTCCAGTTTCATATCCTTGTAATCTCCGGTTACCTGCTCATTGCTCTTGTACTGTACGGCATCCAGATTTCCTGCTTTTGTAAGCGCTTCCGCTACTGCCTTTAAATCTGCAAAGTCTGGTACAATTACTTTGTTTTCTCCCAGGCTTGCTCCCGGGAGGAGCTCAAATTCTGTCTTGTCTGCAAAAATAATTTTTTCCATAATTTTTCTTTCCTTTCTAAAAAATGATTAGGTATTAGTTTCTCCGTTAAAAGATGATTTGTCCGCGTCAATGTCATACTCAGAGGGCAGCGGAAACGCTAATACAAATGTATTAAATAGTGGTACAAGTGGCATAAATGTGGAAAAATATGCCAGGTTGAAATGACTTTTTCAACAAAGACGATTTTAACCGATTATGCACTACTTTTTTCTGGATTGCCGAAAGCTGCATACAATCAAAACTTCTTTTTCCCTGCAACAGATTCAAACGGTAATTGCAAAAACGGAAATTTAGAGATTGGTGTAACTGGAGAGATCCACGAAAATTGGTACCACAAGCCAACTTCAGGCGTTAATGTTAAAACCGGTTTTACTTATATCACTCAATAATGCCGGGTTGGAGGTGCAAGGATACTTTTTTATATTTTTGCATAAATCCAATGCATAAAAACATTGCTGTTTATCGCAAAATCCAGCCATACCGTATATCCCCCTGTCCCGGCATTTTTATTAAATCCTTTGCAGCGTAGTTTAACATTACCAGATACTTCCTGCATATATACGGCAAGCATTTCGTAACCGGACGGAATGGTTATATATCCGTAGGATTCACCATTCCCGCCGTCCTTGAAAGAGATATTTCCGGATTCGCTTACTATTTTCGCGGACAAACCATCTTTTAACTGCTTAACAGTCCTGGCATCTGCAACATATCCAGCCGTATTTGTCGTGAAGTTATTTGCCACTCCCTGAGATGCTGCACTACCTAATTTAGGCTTATTAGTAAGATTGTTGTAATTTTGCAGTGTTTCCGTGTTTTTTCCACCTACTGTAGCAGCATTTCCTCCCTCCGCAGGCAAAGAGGCAGGTTTATTCGTTAAATCGTTGTAACTTCCACTTGTCGCAACCGCCTTTAACGCCGGTCTGTTTGAAAGGTCGTTATAGTTTCCGGTAAAAGCTACTGTTTTGAATTTTTTTTCAGCAACCAGCATATCAATGCCCTCAATCGCTGTTCCATTAATCCTTACGCGGCAAAACGGCTTCTGTGATACAAACACCCCTGTTCTGATATCCGTATTCTGATAAACCGGGTCCTCAGGGTTTGAAGATGCAGGAAGCCCGTTCACCACTTCAAAAGCTACCTCCTCAACTCCTGTTTCTTCATTCCTGGTATATTTTACTACTACGATATCTCTTCGCTGCATGCCCTGCGTTCCGGACTGTATGGTAATATTTTCAGATTCCCCGTATCCAATATATACCTCTCTTCCGTCAAAAACCGCCACCCCGTCTTTGACTGTAATCTGGTTCGCGGTCTGGATTGCCACCGCCATTTTATTTCCTACCGGCAGAATAGCTGCTTCCCCAAAAATACCACGGTTAAAGTCTGCCCACTGTTCTGCAGTGATATGGTCCCGGCCTTTATATCCGGTTACCAAATTCAGTGCCATTCTAACTCTCTCCTTCCACCTTATATTCTATTGTCAGAGTTTCATTTTCCACTTTTACAATCTTTTGCACAACCGGCTTTTGCAGATATACACCTGTTTCGTAATCCCGTCCGGCAATGATATCCCCAATCTGCAGGTCGGCCTCCTGAACACTCATACCCATGGTCTTTTTGCCCATCAGCTCCTGCAGTTTTTCCGTACCATTTTCAATTAAGTCCTCCATTCCTTCTGCACTACTGTAATCGTAAACAGCCGTACGCTCCAAAAGCCCGTTATAATATTTCTTATCCTGCCGTATACTGCCGTCCAACTGAGCGTACAGATGCGCCACCTGTCTGTCCTTCAGTTCTCCTTTTCCTAAGCAAATCAGGTGATTGATTCCCCGTCTGGATTCTTTGAGATTGATTGCAATTTTACTATCCTGTGAATATTCAATCTCGCTGGATAAATTCCGGATAGGCACAGCAGAAAGTACAACAGAAAACGGCTCATTTGAGCCGCCTTGCTTTATCTCTATATGAATCCTGGCATTTCTCCTTAGAAGCATCTTCGTGAAGCCGGTGAGCGCATCTGTATAGCGGTCAAACTGGTAAGTGCCTACATCTACGCCACTGGGTTCTTCCGGAATGGTAAACAGACCGTCAAAGGCACCATTCAGCACCTGTCGCATAACGTCATGAGCGTCCCCTTTGACAATCCTATAATCCTGTCCTGCCGGCGGTTCAATGATAAATTCCTGTAAGAACCTTCGGAAAGAATTCCCCAGCCACTTTTCTTCTGCCTCATTTGTCCAGGAGTCCGTTTCCTCTATTAAAGCGCCGTATTCTGTCCCGGGACATATCAGATACATGCCAAAATCCAAAAGCCCTTTTTCACAGGTAATTTCCACGTCATTGGTATCCCCTATGTCAAAGTCAAGTATAGCGGAATCCGAAATCCTTCCTTTTTCCATTTTATCTGCTGAACAGATTATAAACTCCATTTCGGTTCACTCCTTTCATCGTAAAGTATAATATCTACCCCGTAAGTTCCCGGCCAGCTAACCGTCTGTACTCCCGGAGGTATTTTTCGAAATACGGAATAGTCTTTTCTTCTGGCGTTATACAGGTTTGTTTCTTCTCCCAAGCGTCCGATTTTCTTTACCGTTCCGGCTGCGCTGTCGATAATCAGCCGCTCCCCTTCGTAAATTGTTGCATATACGGTATACGGGTGTCCTGCAATCTGGATATTAGGATTATCCACAAATCCATAGATGATCATGACGAAATCCGTGTCTGTAAAAGCCTCGTTATTTAGTGTCCTTCTTCCATGCGTCCCAACCAAATCAAACGGAAACCCAAACAGGGGATATGTGATTTTTAGATTAGATGGCTTCAAAAAATCAAATGGGAAATCTTTTACCACAGCTCCATGCCCGAGCAGTTCCCCTTCCAGTTTTTCCCCTGAAATATCTGGATTTTGGACGTCCCCTTCTACTGGTTTCTGTTGTGGAAGATAACGATGAGTAGTTTCCCTTCTCCAAAATGAATTTGCTTCTATAATTCCCAGAGTGTTATCCATGGAATTGCAGCCGTATTCCCATTCTGTCTTTTCACTGGTATAGACGAAGCAAGAAAGGTAATACTCTCCAAAATAAAGCCTTCCTGGGGTATTCTTCAAAACATCTCTTTCAAAAGCCTGATGCAGCGTATTTATATTATGGGCGTATTCTTCCTCTGTCTTTCCGAAAACAGTAATGGTAAATTCTTTTTCCTGGACTGTTTTTCGTAGTTTCCCGATATGCCTACCTGATATTTCATACTCCCAGACATAATCCAAGAAATCCCCTGTCTGCATCCAGTAAGGGGGCTGGTCTAAATTTATAATCTCACTGCCTGTTCCAGTTTTATAATAAATCCTCACTTCTTAACCTCCCTTACTGCTCGTCCAAATTCCCGGGTGCCTACCACAAACTTAAATTCTTCCATGCGGTCATTCACAACATCAGCGACAGCTTTTCCGATTGCCTGGATTTCTCTGTCTGACAGCCTGTCACTTTGCTGTTTTTCATATTTTTCTGCATTCACCGCAAATGCCGTCCTTGCGAAAATCTCTCCCCGCCTGGAAACTGCTTCATTTATAAATCCCACAGCTTCTTGTATTTCTTCTGAATTCATTCCAAGGTTAAATTCCGGAAATTCCACAGAATCAAGAGCCGCTTTCGCAAGATTTTCAGAAGCCTTCTCAGCCATTTTTTCTTTATCTTCAATGCCCAGAGCAAAGCCTTCACTAAAATACTGTCCTACTTTTCTCGTCTTTCTTGATGGAGAATGTTCATCCAACCATCTTTTTGCCGCATTGAAGGCTTTTGAAGCCAAACTTGTTGCTGCATCTACAGCGTCTGAAAACCAATCTCTTATTCCTGAAGTGAAGCCTGAACCAAAATCCGAACCGGGTCCATAACCGTCATAAGACCGTGCGCCGGAATCGGCATTTTCCGCCAATGACGCTCCCGCCGCATTTGCTCCCCGATCGTTGCTTTCTACACCGGAAACGTACTCTCCGCCTTGACTCTCACCTGTAGCCCTTGTATTAGAAGAACCCATTCCTGCATTTGCTGTATCTGAAAGCCATCGGGAAGTGGAATCTATGCCCCAGCGATTACTTCCCAACCCATTATCATACTCAGAACCTTTTCTTCGCCCGGTATATCCTGTATCTGCACTTCCGAGTAAGCTATCAGAGGAATCGGCAATAGCCTTTGATGTAAGGTCTATGCTGCTTTTATTGCTTCCAACTCCTAAATCATACTCTTTGGTTTTTCGGCTTCCTGTGCCCTGAGTATCTGCAGAGCCAAGCTTTTCGTTAGAGGAATCGGCAATATTTTTCGAAGTCCGCTCAATCTTTCCTTTATTACTGGCAACCCCATTATCGTATTCATCAGTTTTTCTCTCGCCAGTTTTTTTAGTATCTGCGCTGCCAAGCTGTTTATTGGAAGAATCTGCAATCTCCTTTGAGGTCTTATCAATATCAGCTTTCTTACTGGATAACCCCTGATTCACGGCTTCTCCAGAATCTTCTCCCGTCTTCTCAAATTCTCCAGATTTTGAATCTAATGTATCCATTGCCGACTGTGCCAGGTTTTCCATAACCTCTATCATATGAGGGGTTGTTCCTGCAATTCCCTGTGCGGCGCTGTTTCCGGCTTTTTCAGTGGATTCCTTTGCCTTCTGCTGAAGCTTGTCCAGTTCTGCCTTAGACTTATCCACCATATGTTTTGCAGAATCTACCATCTCCTGCGTAACACCCGGAGTCCCGTCTTCTACAGCCTTTTTCATAGCCTTATAATGGTCTTCCGTATTTTTGACTTGTTTTTTAAGGCTTTTTTCTGTCCCGGTTTCAGCAGTGATAAAGCTATTCTGGATATTCTGCATTGCTTCATTAATCTTTGCGGCATCGCCGGAAATAATTGCACTGGATAAACCTTCATAATTCTGAATTGTCGCATTATATCCAACATAAGTTTCTTCTGCTTCTTTAAGAGTTTTCTTTGTTTCATCATATGCCGCCTTTGCCTCATCTGCAGCCTCATAAATTTCCCGGCTGGCAAGTTGATGAGCAGCTGCGGCTTCCGGTGAATTCTTTAAAATCTCCTGGTACTCTTCCTGAGCTTTTGTTGCCGCTTCCTGTGCATCGTTGTATTTTTTCTGTGCTGCTTCGTATTCAGATAACTTGTCCGTGTAGCTTTTAAGCGCACTGTCTTTCTGCTTAATTGCTTCTGCATATGCCTCTTCATTGGCAGTCAAAAGGGCTTCTGCTTTTTTCTTTTCGATAATCTGGTCTATGGAATCGCCCAAACTTCCATTGGCCTGAATGATTTCCCAGACTTTTTCTTTTTCAATGCCAAGAGCCTCCGACAACTGATTGACAATAAAATTTGCCCTGTCTTCATATCCGGCTTTTACCTGTCCGTTGGAATCTATCAACCCTTTCAGCTCATCGTTTAACTCTGTAAGATAACCATATTCGGCATCGATGCTTTCCATTGATTCTTTTCTTGCAGAATCCAGTTCCTTGTAAGCCTCATACTGTTTATGGATTTCTTTGTTGGCTTTCTTCTGTTCTTCGGTTAAGGCGTATTGGGATTCTTTGGAATCATCTGTAGCCAGTTTATAAACTGTCAATCCAGCCACCAACGCTCCGACCGCCGTAATCACAAGCCCTATAGGATTCGCTGCCATAATAGCGTTCCAGGCTGTTTGTGCTACGGTTGCCAGTTTAATCTTGCCGGTAAGAAGCGCTACGGCTATATCTTTTGCTTTCACAGCCCCTGTAGAGGCCAACTGTGCAACCGTTCCCGTCTTTTCTGCTTCTGCCAACAGTTCAACTGCCTTCGCAGACGCTTTGATTGAACCTGTCACACCGTCTACTACCTTGTACCCCTCAAATGCGGCGGCTCCTGCTGCCACCAGAGGAATTAAGATATCCAGGTTATCAGCTGTCTTATCTACTATTTTTATAAATGGTGGCAATACCGTTTTTGTTACTTTGGCCACTACCTCAAACCCATTCTCAAAAATATTAGAAAAGGTCTTTACCCCGTTTCGGATACCGCCCCCGGTAATGCTGTCTACCAGACTGTCCATGGCATCTTCTACAGGCTCCTGAAGTTCTTTTGGAAGTAAATTCACAACTGCACCGCACAAAGCTTTTGTAAGTTCTTTCCCTGCATTGGCAAGCTTTCTTTTATTCTTCTGTAATCCTTTTACTGTATTATCTATAAAGTTCACCGCCACATCTACCATTTCCGGCGCCTGTTCGGCAGCATTCGTAGCTATATCAGCAAAAATTTCTCCAGCCTCTTCTACTAACCCTTTGACTCCTTGGGTTTCATACGCATTTGCCAGCTCATCAATGTATCCAATTGCTGCTTCTGTAGCATTAGAAATTGCAGGCATGATATTTTCCGAAATAGGAAGTAAGAGAGAAACCTCCGCTTTCCTTTTCAAAGCTTCCAGGGCACTTCCGACATCATCATACTTTACTCGGTTAATTTCTTCCATGGTGCCTTTTACGTCATCATATGCCCCTTCCATCACAGCAAGCTGCTCAACCACACCAGGACCAAGATCTTCCCACATGGTTCCAAAAAGATTTACGCCTGCAATGTTCTGAGCCTGCTTATCGTCCATTTCGGCAAGACCTTTTACAACCTGCTTGTAAGTTTCGGTAGCCGTTTCTCCGCCTTCTGACATTTTCTTTGCAACTTCGTCTGCGTTCATGCCAATCATTTCCAAGCCTTCTGCGGTTGTCTTAGAACCATCTACCAGACGGATATTTAATTCCTTTACGGCATCTCCTACCTTATCCAGATTCCAGGCTCCTGCTTCGTATCCTGATGCCATGATATTGAACATCTGCTCTGCTGACAGTCCGGCTTTAGAAAACTGCGGTGCATATTCTATGATAGAATCCAGCATTTCTCCCGAAAAGTCTAACCCCTTCTGTGCGCCTTTCGCCATTAAATCATAAGCATGTTCCGCATCTGTACCAAAGGTTTTCATAAGCATGCTTGCAGCTCTTGTAGATTCAGAGATATCATAGCCAAAGGTATCACGGAAACCAAAAGCAGCCTCTGTAGCCTTTTGAATTTCCTGGTCTGTACCCCCAAGACTTTTTTTCACAGTAGCAACTGCTTGCGCAACCTCGTTCATGTCCTCTCCGAAATTTCCGGTATAGACATTTTTCATAACCTCCGAGAGCCCTTCCATCTCTTCTTTAGTCGCTCCCGTAGAAGTCTGTATAGTATTTGAGGCTTGCTTATATTCTGTTCCGAATTTGGCAGAAACACCAGCTGCGGTTCCCATGGCAGCGAATAAAATCCCTGTGACTACCGTCGCGCCTTTCACTGCCGTTTTTGCCACATTCCCCCATGACAGGAAGCTTTCTCTTGACTGTTCTAATTTCTGTCTGGTTTCTTCTGTCTTTTCCCCCAATTCCTCCTGGTTTTTTCCTGTTTCCCTGGACTGCCTTCCAAATTCCCTTTCAGAATCTTTTAACCCCTCTGTGCTATCTTTTGTGTTGTCTATGGCCTTCTTTAGGTCTTCTATCTCCTCAGAAGTTTCCTTAGACGCTTTTTTCATATCATCGGATACTTTTTCAAAATCCTGTCCGGCTCCTTTTGTAGCTGCTCCGGTTTCCTCCATAACAGATGCCAGCTGACTAACTGCCGAAACCGTTGTTTTCGTCCCAGCCTTTGCTTTTTTCTCTAAGGCATCAAAATCCTTCGAAAGCCCGTCCATGTTCAAAGAAACATCTATTTCTACTTTATGTTTCGACACGTCTGTTCACCTCCTGGAAGCGCTTCTGCACATAGTCCTTCATGCGCTGATTTCTTTGAGCAAGAGAAATCTTTGCGCTGCATGACAATTCATCTTCTAGTTTGTAGTATTTCCGAAGTTCATTGATGCGCTGTACCTCTTTCCTGCTCATTCCTGCTGTGTCACAGGTCCTCCAGTACATAATCTTCTTAATCTTGCTATTTTCTGAAAGAGAATCAAACAAAGCGTTGAATTCCCACCAATGAAGTTCCTCACTCTCAATCCTCCGAAGATTTATTTTATATTCCCTCAAAAAATCGGCATAAATATAAGGTGCGTCCTGTTCAAAGCTATAAGAAGTTTTATGTCTTTTAAACTCCTGTTTGGTGTGGTTTTTTTCACATTGCTCTTTCTGCGGCTCTCTTCCGCAGTTATAGAACCATACAGCTTTCTTAATTGCTTCTCCCGTTTCCTGTGGAATAACAGGATAATACATGTGTAGCATCTGTATTAATTTCTCTTTGTCATTCAATGTACTCCGAATCATAGCTTCAAACAAAATAGAGGTTCGGAAATCAGAACGTATCTGATATTCCTTACCTCCAATTTCTACTCTGTCCGGAAGCCGGTTCAGGATAATATTAGCGTTCATTCAGACGGGCTCTTCTGTACTTTTCTGCCCGTTCATTAATAGCCGGTGTTACCACATCGGAGTACAGACTAACATATTCGTCAAAGGCATCTAAACACCGGAAAATATTAGTCCTTTCCCCCAGTACTTTTTTGGTATCCTCTTCTCCAAACATGTCTTCAAATGTATCAATCACTGCCTGGCACTGTTTCCGGATTCCTTCTGACCCTACCGTTTCTTCTCCTGCATCTACAATCTCAATTAAGGCTCTTGCGATTCCGTCTTCATACTTTTTAGCAATATCCGGATTTGCAAGTTCTTCTACGTTCATGTTCAGCGTTACGCCTAATAATTTTACTTTCATATGCCTCTCCTACTCCTTTGCATTAGCTCTGACGGCTGCTCTTGCATTATCCGGAGTGTATGTATATTCTGTAGGTAAAGAACCGGATTTTTTCAGTTCAATATCGACCGCAGAGGATTCTCCAGCATTGCCAGAGCCATCACTATTTACAATAATGGACACCTTTCCCTTTTCGCCTTTTCCATTCAGCAGGCAAAAATAAACGTAATCTGTCACAACGCCGTTTCCGGTTCCATATTTCATATTGTGAGCCAGCATGAAATCCTGAGCCTTATCCCCGATATATCTATCGCCGGACACCTTAAAGCTTCTCTGGGTTCCTGTTTTCATGGTGGACTGTCCGGCACGGATATAGGTTTTATCCTGTGTAATCGGGTTCATCTGGGAATCCAACCCGGAAACCCCAAGTTCTACAACCTCAAAGTCATTTTCAGAGGTTGATTCTCCCGCATCGATTGCCAGAACGTAATCGTCATTAGTTGCAAATCCTTCATAATCCGTTTCTGGTTTGTAGTTTCCCATTAATTCTTTTAATTTCATTCTGTTTTCTCCTCTCAATAAATTTCAAAGTTGATAATGCTGGAATAAACAACCTGTCCATCTTCCATTCTTCCTGTCTTATGAGGACCAGACTGTACACTTATTCCTTTTACTCTGTAGGTGAGCCCTTTCAGTTTTTGCTTGTTTTTTTTCATATAATCGCATATCCTGCTCAATACACGGATACTTTCCGGCTCATCAGTGCCTTTGCACATAAGCAGAACAGGGGCATGTATTTCCCTGATTGACATGCGAATATACCTCTTTTCCGTGGCTGCCCCAAGTTCTGCATATAAGCCTCCCTTTTCCGGAAGTTCTGCCAGATTGAGTTCTTCTTTCAGGTCTTCCCCACATTTTTTCTTTATATTCAACATAAGCTCTTCCAACGGTTCCATTTCATCACCCCAATCTTTGTTCTATTCCTTTTCCCACTGCAAGAACCCAATCTTCTCCATGTTTTTGTTCTGCATATTTTTCCCATTCTGCTTTCGCAGCTTCGCTGGTGTATTTTAGCTTCTCCGGCCCATAAGTACGGGTAGGTCCTGGCCTTCCTTTCATGACTTCGCCCTTGTTTTGATACTGGGCATAAGGAGTATCCCAACGGATAGTAAGTTTTCCTTTATGGGCAGTTTGGTCAGAGTGCATTCTGGCAGAGCTTTGTAGTCCTCCTCCACCTCCATTTTGAGGTTTTCCGCCTTGCACCGGAACATATTGGTTGATGTCATCAATGATATCATCTCTGACATCACTTAATGCCTCATCGCCAGCCATTTTGATGTTCGCCGCCTCTGCCGCCTTGTCTATTTTGATTATCACTTTTGCCGGCATATCGCACCATTCCTATCTCACAATGATGAAGTTTTTTATTATCATATAATGGTTCTATGGAAACAATCCTGTGTTTCAGCCCGTGAAAATCCACTATCTGGTCTTCTTTGAACTCAAAGTCCCTTGGAGAACTATTCCTGCAATCAAAAAACATGACCGCCAAAAGCTGCCATTCCACATTATTTTTATCCCGTACAAGCTTACTGGACGGTTCTATGCGGATACGTTTCAGTTCAGCAATTATTTCAAGGCTCTCCGCTCCCCATTCTCCTGGAACTTCCTGCAACAGTATGGCTTCATGTATCAGGAAACTTTTCGGTATCGCCCTCATACGCTTCCGCCTCCCCTGTATAAAAGCCCAGTAGGCGCCAGAAGCCTCCTTGCTCTTGGTGCATAAAGGCTCTGCTCGCTGCTACCTTCTGAAGAAGTCTTTGTAAAACTGAATTTTCCCAGTCCGGCGCTTTGCAGGTCAGCCCCATTGTCCATCTCAGAACCTCCGTTAGCGTCCAGGTACTCTATTTCTGCACAGACAGCTTTTTTGATAAGCATCTGTATCCTTTCGCTGTAGCTTGTGAAGTTTTCAGGGTTTATCCGGTACCTGCACATCTCTTCTATCAGCTCAGCAGCCCTTTCTTCAAGGGCAGGGAAATCAGCCTCCTGGACTGGTTCCCCACGAAAAATATTTAAGTAAAATTCTTCATCTACATAAAGCATTTTGCTTCCCTCTTACGCAGTTTTGATGTCCCCTGCTTTAACGGTATAATATCCTACGGCTGTTACCTTGGAGCTTACCAGATTTACAACTTCCAGGATATCTCCCTCTTTTACGTCGATTTCTGTAGTTCCACTGGTTAAATCTGTTCCGGCATATGTCGTTTTAGTTGTTCCATAGGTCACTCTTTCTGCCGGATTCTTTTTGTATGCATAAGTGGTTCCGGAATTGCCGGACACTACTGTAAGCTTGGTCTTTCCTGCAGTTGTGCCCTGTGCAGCGCCAAGAACTAAGCCATTCGGGGAATATACAGCGCGGATTGCAACAGATCGTAAAACCTTATGATCATACACCTTACGTCCCTGCACCGCAGAAGCCCCGATATACTTGCCAGAACCGCTTAAATCCTGCAAATGGATATCTACTGCAAAATCCATGGCTCTGGTAGCAAAACGGGGGTGTCCGGCTAAAAGCTGCAGGTTTGCAGTGGTGTCATTCCACTCAATGACCAAAAATCCGGCAATCTTTCCAACTGCTCCGGTGACTTTTACCTTCATCACCCAGAGAAGAGGCTGAGATAAATTCCGGAGATTTTAAAATCAAAGCCATTGCGTCAGGAAGAGCCAGCAGATAACGTTTTCCATCGTTTGGGATATTCGCCTTGTTCATTCTGGTACGGATATCTACAATCTTTTCATAGATATTGTCTTTGGTTAATGCGGTTTCATTGTCTGTTGTTGCTGCTGCCAATAAAGTAGTGCCACCGTCAGCATCAATCTGTTTTGCCATACTGTAAGCCGCAGAATCCAGACGGTCTGCCACCAGATTATCCGGAACTGCTTCTGCATCGTATCCGTCAATGATTTCATTTACTGCCTTATCCTTGGTAATCGGCATATTTGTGTAAGCAGTGGAACCATGCGTGCCGTCAATTCCATTGGCTTTGTCATAGTCGCTGACCTTTACCTCCTCATCTCTTACCGGGATTTTTACAATCCCTGCTGCCGGTGAGCCTTCGTAATCGTTGTTAAATACTACCCCGTCTTTTAACACCAGTTCATTTCTGAGTTTGGCCAGCACCAGCTTAGACCATCTTTCCTGGTGTTCATGTGCAAATAACTGTAATAATAAGATTTTAAATTTCATGTTCTACCTCCTAAATTTTAAGTCCCGGATTTTTCTTAAGGAAAGCAGCTTCCACTCCGGAAACTGTGGTTCTCTTTCCCCTCTGTCTTTCTCCCCATGATTTCCCTCTTGTTTCATCTTCTGATTCTTCGGAAGAGCCGCCTTTTTTGAAGTGCGGATACTTTTTCACCACTTTTTCAATGGCATCTTCCAGGTCAAGGCTATCATCTGCCTCCATGTAAGCGTGTGCAAGAGCTGCCACATCGTCTACGGAATCTTTGGCAACATCAGCTTCAAAACAGGCTACCTTTACCTCCAACTTAGAAGCTTTTGATTCTGCCTCCTGCGTTTTTTCATCTGCGCTCTCAGAGTTTTCATTCTGGGTTCTTTTCTCCCGTTCTCTCTGCCATTTCCGTCTTTCTCTGGCAAGTCTTTTCTTTACGGTTTCATCAACCTCTTTCTGTGAGAATCTCTTCTCTTCCGGGTCTTCTCCCTCGTCTTCCTCCGGTTCATCTTCTCCGCCATCTTCGTCTGCGTCATCTTCTCCACCTTCATCTGCAAAAAGCTGCAAATTCCAGGCATTATACTTTTCCTTTAAATTTTTGTACTTCATTTTATCCTCCATTTCTCCGTTTAACGCCCGTCGGCACCCATGCATACCTGCACGTAGTTCTCGCCATATGTGTTTGATATTCCACAAATGCCAATAAAAAAAGAATCCACCAGCAGCTTTCCCTGTTCTGAAAGATTCTCCCATTTTATATCCATGTGCCCGTTTTCCATGTAGCAAAGAACTTTATCCTCCGTAAGCGCTTCTACGGAATTTACCAGATTCTGTGTCAGAACAGAAACCGCTGCACAAATGATATCATTTCCAGTTTTTGCATAACCTGCATGGCCGTCTACTGTAAGACCAGTTGGTGTAATATTTACTACAATCAAAGCTGTACCACCCCTTTCCTGAAAATGGATATAAAAATACCACCGGCCATTACGACTGGTGGTTATTCTTCTACAACTTCAAAATATTTTGGAGGATACAAATAATCCTCTCCTGAGTCATCTACGATTCTGTAAAAACCTTTCTCTACAGACATCACATCATATATTTTCCCGTTTGTTAAAACTAAAAATTCAGTCTTTCCAATGAATTTAACCTTCATCATCCAGCCACCTCTTTACCTTAAACTTAACCTTCCCAACGGTTTCTTCCTGGAACCAGTGTACTTCTGCCGATAATTCCTCTCCCGTTTCTTCGTCCTGTAATATGCCAAAGCCTTTTGCATGTTGCCATTTTGATGGTGTTCCGCCAAATTCTTTCGATAAGCCTTCTGCAACTCCTTCATGAAGCGGATGCTTCGTACCCTTTCCGGCAAAAACTTCTCCGTTTTGTATTCTGGTTCCCGGAGCAAATTCATATTCTACACCTGTTGTTTTATCTACAACCTTATAATTTTTGAATTTTGCCCCAACACTCTTTGGAATCTTAATATCCTTTACTGGTATTGTATCAGTTTCCATTGCTTTTGTATAGGCTTTCTTTGCAGCTACCGCTTTGGCACTGTTACTCCGGTCAAACCCGATAACCTGCTCTCTGTCTTTCCTCCGTACTAATTTAGGATTTTTCTGTAGGTATTCTTTCATGTGTGCTTCTTTTTGCTTTAATTTTACAGATGCCGCCTCAAAAGCTTCTTTATCTCCTATCTCATCATAAAGCATACATTCTCTTTTTTGTTTCCGGATATCCCTTTCAATACTCCTTTGAATCTGCATCTTTTTATATAGTTTATCGTTCTCTTCAAAATCTTCCGTAGGGAAATAGCGTTTTCTGGATATGCCGGGTATAAAAGGTACTGGGTGATGTCCGCAATTAATACCAAGGATTCCATCTGGTTCTCCATAAGATGAGTCTTTCAAAGGATAATATCTCACCTTTTTGTTATGCAAATCGGTTGTATATCCACTTCCATTATTCCGGTCAAATATCTTCCCTTGGTCTTTTGAACATTTAGGTCTGGCTCCAGGGTGACTGCTCATCTGTACCAGATTTAAGCCTCTATCGTCCATTCTGGCAAAAGTTGCTTTATTGGCGACATTTCCAGCAGTCGCACGAAGCGTCATAGAAACATACGCTTCCGGGGTCCACTCCCTGCCTTTTTTGTCCACAAAAGCTGGGATTCCTTTTTGGTTAAATTCCTTGATAACTTCCCTGATTGCCTGCTGCCTGGATTCTGCTCCTATAGCTTCTGCATTTACATGCTTCCCCAGAACATCAAGAAATTCTTGCTTATTGGTAATTTCTTCTGCTTTATCTACCGCAGACTGCACCAGCTTTTTATATACATCTCTCGCTTTATACAGCATGGTTGTATTGCAAAGATTTAAAGAGTCTATCGCCTGGCTTCTGACTGCTTTTACAGCTTCTCGAACATTCTTACTCTCTTTTACAGGAACTGTACCCTTCACAATCCCTTGACGTTCCAACTCGGTCAGCCCTGGTTCTACTCTCTCCATCACAATATCTACTACTTCCTGCAGCATACGCTCTACCGTTGTAGCTCCAAGCCCTGCAGCTTTTGCAATGATTTTAATATTCTCTTCATTCAATTTTCCTATTTCGGCCATTTTCTGCATTAACCAGGTATCTGAGTCTATTGGCTGGTCGTAGTTCTGTATGTGCCGGATAATGTTCTGCATAATGAGGGTTTCCATATCTTCATAGACTGAAGTGCCAAAATCAGATATTTCCTGCCTTTCTCCCCTTGTTAGCATTTAAACCACCTACGCTTTATCTTTCCCAGAAACCTTTTCATCAGAATCCCTACTGTTTTTCTCTTCTTTGGAGGTTTCTTCATTTTCTTCACGATGTTCCGATTCTGATTCATTTTCACCCTCCACATCTGTCCAATTGACATTATCCACATCAATCTGATTATCTCCTGCAATCCTCTCCAGCTCCTTCTGGGCTTCTTTTTCATCACATTTATTGATTTCCATGATTGCCGATAACTTAGAACGTAGCCCACCGTTGACCAGCTTAATGTTCTTGTCTATCGTAGCATTGGAATCCTCAATGATAGAATCATCAAAGTCTATCGTAGCTTCCACAACTGTTCCTGTATCCAAAAAGGAAACCGCCCGGACAACGGACTGTATGGCATCATTCACCAGAAGGTTGTGTTTCTGCCTGTTCTGGTATAAATCAGATTTATCTGAAATAACCTCTGTGGCAGTTTTTACGCCACCGTTCTCAAACCGGTATCTTCCGGTTCCCATTCCACATTTAAAGCTTAAAAGGTCTATGCTCCTCTGGATTCCAAGTTCATGCTCCTGGGCACGGATAGACATATCTACCTCTGTCAGCTTCATGTCACTTTCCCGGTCACCCGGCATCATATAATATACAGTTTCCTTTGAGTCAAAGGTTGGCTGCCTGATACCTTCCTTCTCCATTTGAATTTTCGCCATGGCAATGGGTACCAAAATTCTTTTCCTTCCGAGGATAAATTCGTTTATGTAGCTGTCATACACAACGTCACAGCCTTTTAATTGACTTATGGCATTAGAAAAGACAGAAACACCCAGAGGACTGTCCATATCTATGTTGTTATAGATGTTTGGCGTCAAAATCTGAAAAAGAGGAATCCTGCTGCCTGTATTGATAAGCGGTATGATGTCCTCAGGCGGTTCTATCTCTTTTCCGGATTCTGCATCAAGATATTTGTTCTCCAAATAATAGCTATCTGCAGTTTCTCCCTCTTCCGGATTCCCGAATCTGTGTATCTGCAGATACACTCTTTCCTTTCCGTCTACAACTCTGGTGCTGCCAAAGGCGCACTCTGTTATTTCCCCGTTATCCCAGGACAGCGGATAAATCATGTCTGCCCGGATATAATCAATGATAATCTCATCATCTCCGCCCATGTATTCCACAAAGGCGCCGGTTCCCAAAGCAAACGCCAATTCAATCAAACGATTTCCATTGACCCGGAACTTATTAGAAGCCAGAACCTCTTCCAGCCGTGTGCTGTAATCTCCCGCCTTTATGGATACTTTTTCATTTAACAGGAGATTCGCCCAATCCTCACAAATAGTCTTTGCCATTCCCAGGCGGAAGCGTTCCTGTTCCGTCGTAACTGCCCCATTGTAAACCTTATAGTGATGAAATTTTTTCACATCATTCTGGTACCATTCCAGCCATTCATCAATATGGCTGTAGGTTTCATCTGGAACTGTGTTATACTGCTGTGATTCCAGATATTGGCGTATTACATTACTCATTCCTTCACCTCTACGCTGCTATATATAAAATATCTTCCTGGACGCTTTCTGTGCTGTATTCTGTGGAATCCAGGGAATCCACGTTCATAAGCCCGTCATCCAGCCGGACATCTTCGTTTTTCTTTGTATCGTCATATACCGCATTTTCAAACGCTTCTTTGATATGCTCGCAATGCTTCATAATCTTCCAGCGGTGCTGGGCAATCAAGCTGTTATAGAAAGCAATCCTGTCATTGATAGGGCCTTTGATTGCATTTTTAATCTCTATGGATACATGGGCGTCTATGCATGCCATTTCAAGCCCGGCAATCAAAGTCTGCTCTGCACTGTCGCAGTAAGCCTCATAGACTTTAAATCTGCTCTGGGCACGTTTTACAAAGTCTATAAAATCCTCCTGAAGCTGTTTGGGATTAATACGTTTTTTGCAATAATACTCGTCCAGAACAACCACCTGCTTGTATCCTCTTGTGAATCCTGTCAGGGTAAAAGAATGAGCCGACTTCGTCCCTCCGAAATCGACTCCGATAACTGCATATGAAATTGGATTCTCCTCAAGCCATTCACTTGTTATCAAATAATCTTTCACATTATCTGCAAACTGCTGATAAATTAAACCTTCTGCTGCCACCCACAAACCTAAGATAAAGCGTTTATAGAACACACTGCTGTGTGGCCACTTCCGCTTATACTCTTCGATTTTCTTCTGAGATAATGTAAGATTATCCTCCATCATGAAATGCAGATGGTAAACTCTTTTTTCTTTTGCCTTTCTGATGAACTCTTCATTGATATAGTTGTGAGGATTCTCTGGGTTGCAGTTCATCCACACTTTGGAACCTTCTACAGAGCAGCGCCCCATCATCTGGTCTATGAAATTCTGTGGGAATAGTGCCGCCTCATCTGCGTAAGCTCCTGCTGCTGTAAGTCCCTGTAAAGCATCCTGGCTAGCTTCTGTACTAGCTCCATACAGGTAATAGGTATTTGTCCCTATTTCAATCCTTGCATCTGTGCCGGAACGGACATATTCATAAGGCCAGCCCCACGCTTCTAGCATCTGCAGCATAGGACGTACCACGTTTTTCTTTAGCGCACCCATGGTCTTTCCGGCCAGGATAAAGGACTGCCCGGAAAACATCTCCTGGGACCATGTGAGGAAGCCAATAATCATTGCAATGGTTTTTCCGGAACGGATTGCCCCGTCTGCAATAACAATATCATTCTCACTGGACATCGCCATTGGACGCCACCAATGTATCAAGCGCCTTTGCTGCTCAGAGAAGGGCTTAAAATCAAATCTCGCTGGTCTTTTCTTTTTCTTCGGCATCTTGCTCCTCCTTTTTGCTGAACAAATTATCTATGTCTTCCTGGGTTGGATTCATGGCTTTCAGGAAGGAGGTAATGTTCTCGTTATCCTCATCATGGTTTCCAAGTTCCTGGTTCATAGCAAATTCTGCACGCCTTATTCTGATCTGCTGCTCTTTTGTTGCCATATCCATATGCTCTGTAAGCCATTCCAGGGCTTTCATTCTGTCCGGCAATTTAATGCTTGCGCCATCTTTTCCCTGTTTTACTTCTGCAATCAGGGTTCCATCTACTTCTGAGGAATCTTTGAAGCGAACAACATTCACTCTTTTTGTAAGGGTTTTCTTTTCTCCTGTTTCCTCATCTTTTACCTGCACTGGTCCGTATACTGCCATCACTGGGACATCTTCCTGGCCAAATTCTACGAAATCTGTTACATCTGAAAAGGCTATATCCATGTATTTCTGAAAGATGTCAGATTCATCTAACATTTCCTGGTTTAGACGGTTCTGTTTTAGCCTGAGGATTTCACTTTTAATTTCAATACTTTTCAATAGATTTGATGCATTTCCGCAAGCTGTTGCGTAATCAACTTGAAACGCTTTCTGATATGCCTTTGTAGCATTAAAACATTTTACATAATATAAACAAAAAAGCCTTTGCTTATCGGTAAGTTCAGTATTTTCTATCACCTGCTCAACCGCTTCTGCAATGGCTTCTTTTTTGATGCTATTTTCATTGTTTTTTTGTGTGCACACCTTTTTCTTTTTTGTGTGCACACTTTTTCCACCTTCCTTCGACCACTTGTATCTGGTCTTCCAGGACTTTACTGTATTTATTGTTACACCGTATTTCTCGGCTATTTCTTTGTACTTCATGCCATTTAGGTAATCCTGATAGGCAAGTTCTGCATTTGTTGCCTTTACTTCTCCACCCAAACATCACCACCTCTCTTCGTTTGTTTTGTAAATGGATCCTCTGGGGTTCGAACCCAGGGCTGCCCGGTTATGAGCCGGGTACTCTAACCTGCTGAGTTAAAGGTCCTTATGGGGATTAAAAAAGACACCCGGGATGGGTGCCTTCTGATTTTTTAATTTTCTTTTTTTCTAATTATTTTTTCGCATTTTGCTATTTTTGCATGTAGTAATACCACCCAAAAAAAATCCTGATATTATAACTACTATATTTACTATAATATCTTGTTCATTTACCATAGTAATCAAATACGGGATATAAACAACACCTAATACCTTTTCTAAACCTTCTCCCATACTTTTTATAGAGTATAATTTGTCTATAGATTCTTTTTTCAGATTTTTATTATCTTCTATCCATTATTCTCCTATTTTTCTAAATACAAATATCAGTATAGTGATTACAACACACCAATATATTATTGAAATACTCAACCTTTGCTCCTTCCAATTTTATTATTAATACAAAAAGACATATTCAACAAGAAAATACGTCTTTTGCAAATCATCAATTAGCTTTTTTAGTTGGTTTTGGTCCAGGACCTACCCAAAATCTAAATGCTTTTTTCCCATGATCTTTTGCATAAACTTTAGTTCCATCTTTTGCCGTAATCCAAGCACGGAAAATATACATTCAATCATCTCCTTTCGCAATTTCTACTTGCGAAAGTACGATTACAGTGTTATAATTTAGTTGCGAATTAAATTAAACCTTGTTGACTGTATTCATACTTTCAACTAGTAGCCAAGCATCTTGTGTGCTTGGTTTTTTCTATGTAAAGGATTTCTCCTTAACATCATTTATGAATTTGTCTGTACTGAACTTTTGCTGCTGCCAGCGAAACTCCACAATATTCAGCAATTTCATCTATAGTCAAATCTTTTGCTAAATCATAAGGAACTAATAATTCTCCACCAAACGCATCCGCTTGCCATTCAGGATCTTTATACGGTGGTATATTTTTTGTACCCGTTCTGGCAAACACTACCGTCTCTTTTGAATGTTCCAAGTAGTGGTATAATTCATGTGCCATTGTCAATCTATCCCTGCCACTACCTTCACAAGCCCTCAGATACACATCACTTCTTATCATAATTTCATTTCTTTCTGGAAATGTTAATCCATGACACTCGCCCATCTCTTCCACTTCACCTACACGAAATGTAAATCCAGGTATAATCCTTGGTAATGTCTTTTCCAAAAAATCCACAATTGGAAAATACAATTCTTTCTCAGCACTCTGAATCTTTCTGATAAGCCTGCTTGTATTTCTTATATCGTCTCGTGATTTAGGTTTTGCCATATACCCCATAGATTCACTCCTATCTGCCTAGTATTTTACGTATTTCTTTCATTTCTTCATCTGACAAACTCTTAAAACTTCTTGCAAAAGCCAACGCTAACTCTCTTTCCTCCGATTCAATTTTACTCAAATCAATTTTTAAGGAACTTTTTCCTTCATAAGCTAACGATTGCAAAATTGCCAGTTCATCTGAAGATAACTGATATTTTTCTCCCAACACATCTATCCATGTATCCGGAACCTCTCTTTTACCATTTTCCACTGCGGATAAATATGCCACGGTAACACCTAAATTAGAAGCCATATCTTTTAATAATTCATCATGGTCTATCCGAAGTTTCCTTAACTCCTTGCCAAAATTAGTTAACATAGCACTCCCGTCCTTTCATTGGTTTCCCCTTGATACATTTGTATTATATATTTTTCTGTTTAATATGTCAACTCTTATTTTATTAATTATTCTATAATTTTAATAATTCAACAAATTGTTGAATTATCTTTATTTATAAAAGGCATCAGCTAAAATCAGATGCCCATATATTTTTATTTATTTTATACGGCAACAGGGCTGTGACACCCTGCTGCCGTTACAATAATACAAAGGAGGAATCCGTTATGCATATCTCTTGCAACTTTTCCCTCTATCATAATATCACGGAATGTCGGTCAATTTGTGGTCCAATTTTAAATCGTTTAAAATTGCATAGAACTTTTTTCTTGTTCCGTAGAAATCTCTTCTGCACATGGGGATTTTCCCCTGTTCGTCGTCATACTCTATAAATTCATACGAAAGCCCCAGTGTAACCGATTTAAGTATGTACCTCCAAATCTCCGGATTTGCCCGTATAGCAGCCTCTTCGATTAACGCACAATCCCTTTTGTATATGTCATTTGCTATTGCCTGATTTTCCACCTGGCTACCTGTATTATGAGCTTTCGGCTGTCCATCATACTGCATAGCGGATATACCGTATTTTATCTTGCTTTTCTTTTCGTCGTATTGCAGGCAGAAGGCTTTTAATTCCTTGTATCGGTTTTCCGATATCCCGTAGTCTTCCCACGTCATATCTCTCAATCTTTTCTGCAATGGTATCACCTCCGTTTCTGAAGGAACTCATGCCAGCGGAAGCTCTCCCGGAATCCTCTGCTGTCTTGCAGAGTGACTATGTGAGGAGATACACCTACCACTTTCATTTTTTTGTATTTCTTTTCCCACTTTTCGCTTTTGGGGTCATTTGAAGGACGTTTTACTAGCATTTTGTAGATTTCCCCGCGATATACTCCGTGCTTTCTTTCCAGCGCCCTGGTCTTTTCTTCCTGGCGGATTCCCCACATAGCCTGTGTTGGGGTTGGATCCGGAACTCCTGAGCCGTTTTTCATCATGCCACTTTCTCCTTTCATACAGTTTTTGCACACCTGCTGCCCTTCTGGGATTGTTTCCCCGCAACATACGCATCTATCTTCCATAGTCTACAGATACTCCTCCACAATCCACCGTAGCGATTCCAGCATGTCTGCCTTTGTGATGTTTTTAATATGCATCCCCTGAGTCACCTCCTGTATTGCGGTAAGCTTGTCCTCTGGGTCGTACTCGTCCGAATGGATATTTTTTATAATTTTTAACATCGTTCCTCTCGTCATTTGTCTACTCCTTTTTATTAAACCGGTTACTGATATGCTCCCGGAAACGTCCTGCTGCCATCTGGTCTTCCCGGGGAGTTATTAAATATCCCCGGTGCTGACAGTAGCAATCTCCTGTTTGCAGGTCTGTTTTACATTTATTACAGTTGTTACAGTTCATGGTTCTCCTTCCTCTGTGTTTTCTTTATATTCTTCTCGCGGGATAATCCGCACGTCTTCTACTTCAATTTCGCAAGCTTTAGCAAACCCTTCTATATTGGTTTTTGCGTACTCTTGTAAATCAAAATCTTTCATGCTTTCCATGCGCAAATTTGATATTAATTGCGCGTATCCGGTAGTTCCCTCTCCACCGTAAAGTTCAGCGTTTTTGATTTCGAAGAACAGTTCCAAGGTTATATGTATTTTTTCCATTTTGCACCTCCACTAAATCTCAAAATGAATATCCGACCCATAAATATTGTGTGCTTCCTTCAATCGGATAGTAATAAGTTCCGTCACCAGAGTCTTCTCCACGTATACATTGGTCGCAGAACTCCCCATTTAACCGTTCTTCACCTTCCGGTTCTTGAGATACTCCAAAACCAGTTACCCAAACATCTTCAAGTCCATTTTCATTCGCAAATTCTTCAAGTTCTTCATAAAGCTTGTCGATTTCTGCTTTTAATTGTTCGTATCTCTCTGCTTTTTCAGCTATTTCTTTTGATGCTTTCATTTTCTTCCTCCACTAAATATCAGCTTTTACTTCCTCAAATTCCAATCCTAACGTTTTTCCTTCTTCGTATATCTTCTTTTTTTATTTTCTAAAATTGATTTGGTAGCTTTTAAGTTTTATTCCATTTTCCATTCCGTACCTCCTTAATGCCCTGCCAGAAACGTATTTAGCATATGTTCTTTCCAGTCTGGTTTACTGTCTGCTGCTCTATATGGTTCTGGAAGCGGCTGCCAGGCTACTGCAACATCATAGACTCTCCCATGGTCATTCCCGACTTCTTTTTCGCATGTCGTTTCATAACCCTCATCTAAAAATATCCATTTTCCAAATGTATTCACATGCGCAAGATAAGTTCCGAAACTCTTTTGATGATGGATTTTTTCTTCTTTTTTAACCCATTTGCTGTCATAATCAGAAACCCATGCTGAATGCATTACAGTTGCTAAAACCCATCTTTCCTGCTCTGGCAGACGCTTACTGCGTGGAATCCAATCATTAGCTTCATACGCTGTTGGCTGCTCATCAATCATTTTCCTTCCAGTGTGTCTGTTCCCACGTTTCTTTTCCCTCCTCTCCGTAACAGCCGTCCATATCAGTGCAAATATCACCTCTGCCATAAGATACGGTAATAATAAAAATGCAAAACACAGGCCTGCTGCCGTGCCGATGACTCCCTTATCCTCCGTCCAGTCCAAGATTCTGATTAGGGCAAATTCTTTTGTCAGGAAGACTGCTGCCATTCCGGCAACAGCTTCCAAAAATGCTATGGTAAGTAAAGCTGTCAACATGTCACTTTCCTCTTTTCTGTAAAATCCCATTTTTCAAGCTCCTGAAGGATAAACTCTTCTTTTGGATCTCCCTCTGCAATGGCAATATCGCATTTTAAGGTACAGGCTTCGTTCTGCCACCAGATTGAATACCTGTTATTTCCCAGCGGCAGGCTTACAGGACCCTCTTCTTTTTCCCTGCTGCCGCTGTTTATCATACTTACGATATGTTCCGGGAGTATGACGCACTCCATGGTGCTCCGGTTCTGCAGGACTGCCAGTTCTCTTCTGTATGTGCGGATACGGATGTCGGTGTCTTTGTAAGCTGTCTTGAAGTATGTAGTATCCGGTCTGTAAACCTCTTCCGGAAGCAAATCCCGCTCTTCCCAGTTTGTGTCATCGCTTTTATAAAATGCCGCTGCCCTTCCCGGCGCCGGTATGGAACCAATCAGTTCAATAATGGCTGCCTTGGCTTTCTTCGGCATCATGGTCCTTTCCAGCCAAATGCTCCAGTATCCTCCCATAAGATAAATACCCTCGCCGTCATTGCCTACAGTAAGCCCCGTAGTGTTATATGCTTTTTTTGTCAGGGCTTTAAATGCATTCATCTTTAAAAACATATGCTCATCTCCTCTTCTTTGCGTTTCTGACTATCTGTTTCTTTGGTTTCCTGCTGCCTACGCATCTCCCGCTTTGTCTGCCGTAGATAAAAGCTGTAAAATTGTTTCTTCCCATAATCCTCTCCTATGCGTTCTCAATCTTCCGGGTCAGGGCGTCTGCGATATCCTGATGTCCGGTTTCTTCCAGCACCTCAATGACTGCTGCTAGAGATACAAACCTTCCCTGCTCCCGCTTGTTTTCCTCTTCTATCAATTCCAGTGTTTCCATGTCCGGGTGTATGCCGCAGGTTTCCTGCATAGTCTTTGCCATGTCGGATAAGGTCACATAGGCGTTTCCGAACCGGTCATAACTCATACAGTCTTCGCTGTGCTTGTCCATTTGTTTCTCAAACCGTTGTAAACGGACGGAACGCCAGCCATGCTCTGCGTAGAGTACCCACATGGCAACGGTTTTCATGGTGTTCATAATTCTTTTTGCTAACATGTCATAAAGCTCTTCTACTGCCTTTTCCGGCAGGATAACGGAGATTCCTAATGCCCCCCGTCTTCTCAAGTCCTGTTCCAGGTAGTCCACGCCTTTTTCCTTTGCTACCCGGAGGGCGTAAGCTGCGCCCTCATTTCTCCACTTTTCTTCTTTCTTGTTCATGGCTTCCTCCTTGTATTGTTTAGCTGAATGGCAACTCTTCATCGATTCCGTCCGGAATGTTCATGAAGCCGTCTGGGTCTACCGTTGGCTGTCCTGCTGCCGTGTTGCTCTGTGTATTGCTGCTTCCTTCTGCACCATTCTGGGCATTTTTGCTTTCGGCAAATTCCTGTTCTTCTACCACTACGTCTGTGGTATATACCTTGTTCCCGTCCCGATTGGTATAACTTCCGGTCTGGATACGTCCGGTTATCACAATCCGGATTCCCTGACGGAAGTATTTCTCGGCAAATTCTGCCTGTTTTCCGAAAGCCACGCAGCTGATAAAGTCTGCGGTGGCTTCTCCCTCCCTTTTAAACCGGCGGTCTACTGCTAATGTATATCTGGCAATCGCCATTGGGTTCTCACCTTGGGTATAACGTACGTCCGGGTCACGGGTTAAGCGTCCCATTAAAATTACTTTATTCATGGTTTTTCCTTTCTTTTCCAAAAAGTCCCCCACCGTCTTTCGTTTAACGTTTATCAGTACTGACGGGTTTCTGTCCACAGAAAAATTGTGGAAAGTGGGGATTCTATCCCATTTTTTCGTCCTCTTTTTCAAAATCAGGGGTTCAAAATGCCCCTCCGTACTGGTAAATCAAGTACGGACAAATTCCCCACCTAAATAGGATTTCCCTATGATTTGGACAAATTCCTGCCGGGTATGGGTCTTTTCATACTCCTCCTGGCACATTTTTTTCAGGAGCAGGTCTGTTTCCCGGTTGTTGTGTACCGCTTCATTACTCTCCCGGTGGTGTCCCAGACAGAGATTCACCTTAAAGCCGTGCTTCTCACTGTTTTTTCGGTTTGATGTGCCGAAAAAGATGTGGTGGTCTTCCACGTATTTGTAGCTGTAGTCCCCGTATAAGACCATGCAGAGGTAACACTGCTTTTTACTCTGGTTCTGCAAGATGCTTTTCTGTTTTTTCATGCCTACACCCAGCTTTCTACGATGCACTTATCGTCTACGGCTGCCCTCGGGAATTTTACCCGGAATCCACTCTTTTCCACGTCTTCGCGGCACTCCTGCACGGTCTTCCGCAGAATACACAGTGAGGTCGGCCTTCCGGTTTTAGCGTCAAATACCCTTGCAACGCAGCCTTTCGGGAAATCCGTTGGGTTTTTATAGATAACCACCATAGGCAGAGGGACAACCCTTCTGTCTATGTCCTTTAAACTGCTTAACACTTTGTTCTTTGGTAATTCCTGCATTTTTCCTCCATTTCTGTCAGCAGCCACCGGGAATAAGCATGCTCACCCAGTTCTATGTTGACCTGATGTTTTTGTATCTGTTCCCATATCCGGCGCCACTCCTCCCGGTTTACTATTGGTTTGCCATTAGACATAAAGTCTTCTGCCGCCCAGTCTGCCAGCCTGTCCCGGAGCATACACAGGACAAAGCGGTTCTGTCCGTATATGCGGAGCTCACAGGGCGTCTTGATTCGTTCCAGTGCTTCAGCAAGCCCAAGAAGGAACTCCCGGTTGTAGGTACCGCAGCCTTCCCGGTAATTTACCAGGGTTGCAGGGCCTTTTTCCGTGATGTACTCTAAAACGTAGCCGCACATGCGCTCTTTTTTTCCCAACGCTGTGGTGCTGCATTCCAGGTACAGGCTTACTTTTTTCGCTTGTTCCTCCATTTCCGGTATCTGTCCCTCCCCTCTGCAACTACTGTGTAGACAAAAGCATAGAGCAGGAGCGCCTGGAAGGATACCCCTAACAGCTCCCATGCGAAAATAACAAAGTTCAACATTTTGATTCCTCCTATAATTTTTCAAAATTCCCGTCCGGATCCCTGCCATGTTTTCCCTGTCTGCCTCCGGCGAGGTCGTTCTTCCCTCCGCAGGAAGTCCAGAATCTCTCTACGCCATTACAGCTTTCAAAGCCCAGGCTGGTAATCCCATATTTACTTTTCACATTTTTTACTGCTTCGGATATCCCTTTCATATCTTCCTGTAAAGAATCAAATCTGCTCACGCTTTCGCCTCCTTTTCTTCCGGAATCTCTGTTTCCGGTTCTTGTTTTCTTCCAGGTCTTTACCTAGACGGATTAATGTGTATCTCCGGTAGCTGTATCCGGTTACCGGATTGATGCCTTCATGGATTTTGGCTATGTAATACCCTTTCTTTGGTTTGGGTTCTTTTGGCCAGTGTACCAAGGTCTGCTTTTCCGGTTCCGGCAGGGGCATGTTCCGGGATATGTTGTAGCTCGCTTCTTTTATCCTGGGCTTTGCCTGGGTTCCGTCCACCTTTAACTCCACGGTACGTTCGCTTTTTGTCATGTAATTGGCAAGCTTGGTGAAATCCTCGTCATAAAATTTGCTTTTCCGGATTTCCGTGAACCAGGTGCCGCCTTTCTTCCATGCCTTTTGCAGGATACTGGCAGTATCTCCAATTTCGTTTACTACCAGGTGAATATGCCAACCTCCCTTTGTTCCCCTTTCGATGTTCCGGATCCAGAAAAGTTCCTGCCCTCTTTTCTTGTACTGTGCCCGAACCTTTCCTATTGCCTTTTGAAAATCCTTCAATGCCTCCTCCATGGTAGGAGGTCTGTTTTTCATCCCATAGGTCCATGTAGCGAAGCAATCACCGAAGGAGAAATACTGTAAAAGCCTTTGCCGGCATTTCTTTGTTTTATTCTGGTCATTGACCTTTTGCACATCCTCTTTAGTCAGCTTTTTCTTTGGTGTCCTTTTAATTCCCTTCGCCCCATAATTCCCGTCATGGTATTCCTCGATATCAATCACATCTCCGTGCTTCATGATGTATTTATTTCTTTTTGTAGCCATACGTTTTATCCTAACTTTAATATCTTTATCGAGTTGTAAAACGGCTTATTTAGCCGTTTTCAGCCCTTTGTAGCCTGTTCTATCTTTTTTTGTTTTTGCCGCCTATTGGTTTACATAATCTTGTAAAAATATGTAAAAATACGCTTGCAATTCGGAAATCGTATGGTATAATCAAAGTGTCTAAAGATTATACCTACAAAGCCTTTGTCGATATCAATACGCAAAGGCTTTGTTTCGTTTCTGCCTCTCCATGACCTGCAAGCTCCTACAAATCTTCTTTCCCGTAGAATCCCATGGCTTTTGCAATTTCCTGTGGATTGTATTCCGGCACATGCTTTCTTGCGTTTTTGTCTGCCAGCATCTTTTTCCATTTCCAGTAGTCGGAGAAGGCAAGGAAATTCACTCTCTTCAGTGTACCTTCCCCCATTACTGCATAATCGCCATAGCGTTCATGGTTTTCTTCGATTTCTTTCATATGTTTTCTGGCTGTCCGATCACTGATATGGAACTGTTCTGAAATCCCTTTTACTGTCATAACCGGATTGCCGTACATAATCTGCATAACTGTCATGCTATCAACCTCCTTTCTTGAGTTTTTCTGGTTCTTCTCCTATACTGTAGATACAGGCACTGCCATGCCGAGTATTATGAAAGGAGAATTTTTATGAAGTCACTTTTTGAAAATATCACCGAAGATGAATTTCAAACTCTTGAATTAATCTTACAAAATCCAGGAAGAACGCCAGCTTCCTTTTTCTTTACTGACCCTACTATAGACGGCCGTATAGAAGAATTAGAGAAACATGGATTAATCAAGTTGAATTCTGATGCACAAATGACAATCACAGAGCTTGGGCGTGCCTCTTTAAAAGAACATGACTCCATGTTGTTAAAAGCTAAACATACAAAATATGTAGAATTATTAAAATTCTTAATTCCAACATTTATCTCTTTAGCTGCTTTGATTGTTTCTATCATTGCATTATTACAGACATAGCTAATAGGATAATGGAAATTCCCTGTACGATCTGGAGAACAATTAAATGTTGTAATTTTCTTTTGTACCTCATAAACTCTTCACTCGTTGTTCTCTGGATTAGTCCAGTATCTCTTACAAATTTCTGAGTTATCATACTTGACTTTCTTAACATCAGTTCTTCGTATTCTGTGATAAACGTCCTGACTTCATATCCGAATGTTGCATCTCTAAGTTTTTGAATGCAATTATTCAGTTCTTCATCCAATACTGTATTTATGTCCTCCTCCATCTTCCTCACCCCGCTTTCTACTCTAGGAAATACTCAATACTTACACCGAAGTAATCCGCTACTTTTTTCAACTTTTCTACCGATGGAGAACACTTGTCCCAACTGCGTATTGTTGCATTTCCAAATCCAAGTTTTTTTTCAAGTGTTCCAATAGAAATATTGTTATCCTTGGCAATCTTCTCAATTTTTTTTAAAATCATAATTTCCTCCTTCTATAAAATTATGCTATATTGAAAATTTTCTATTTTCATGCTATTATTTCCCTATGCCTACAAGGCAATGAAAGGGGTTGGTCTTTTGACCGAGTTTTTGAAATTGCCTGTTCCCTTAATGTGAGGTCGCCAAGGTGGCACCAAAGCACCTAAAACTGGGTTAAGGTAGATTACTAGCATAGCGTCAACTGTGGCGCGAACCACATTTAAAAATGCTTCAGTCGGTATCTGATATAACTACCGCACTATGCTAAGTACTCCTCGTAATGTGTCAGCGGTAAGGCATCTTGCAGAACTAAAACTGCGAAAGTGACACAGTGCTTGATAGAAGCGCTTGGGACCATCTTGTGTGGTGAAAACCTGCAAAGTACATAGGGTAAAAAAATTTAGACAAGAACTGTAGGGAATGGTCCTCCTTACAGTTTTTTGTTTTCAATACAGCAAATATCATGAAGCGAAAATGTTCTATTTCTATTGACTTTATATAGAAAATATTCTATAATCAGAATAACCACAAACGACGTAGAACTTTTTCATATTTATTCAGCATTTTTGTAGAACTTTTTCTACCTCATAGCTGTATTATAACGATTATTTTCTACGTTGTCAATACTTTATGTAGATTTTTTTCTACATCTTAGAAAGGAAAAACTATGGCGACGTATGATGTAATTTCAGAATTATGCAAAAATCGCAATCTTGCCATTACTGCGTTAGAAAGAGAATTAGGATTTGGTCGAGGTTCTATCGGAAAACTCAGAACCGGAAATACAACTTTAGAAAGATTGCAAAAAATAGCCGATTACTTCGGGGTAACAGTAAATTATTTAACAACAGGTCAAGAAAATGTTTTGCCTAAAGAAACATCTTCTGAATTAAACACTAAAGACAAAAAAGACATTGCTAAAGATCTGGAATCTATTATGGATAAATTAAACTCTCAAGAATCTGGTCCTGCGAGTTTTGACGGAAACGATATTCCTGAAGACGATAGAGAATTGTTCGCTGCACAGCTTGAAGCGATGCTCACCAGACTTAAAAAGATAAACAAAGAATTGTACAACCCAAACAAAAATAAGAAGTAGGTGCTATATATTGAATAGAGATATTAAAAAGATAGCTTTGCATCTTATAAAAAAATACAATACCCAAAATCCATTCAAAATAGCGGACGCATTAAAAATTGAATACATAATTGGTCCCATGGGGCATTACAGTGGCTGCTACTTATACTTAAAGAAGCATCGATGTATCTTTTTAAACGATGAATTATCTGAAAACGAGAAATCATTTGTTATGGCTCACGAACTTGGACACGCTATTTTACACAGAACAGAAAATTGTTATTTTATTCGTAACAAGACTTTTTTGTCTACTGCATGGATAGAACGGGAGGCAAATACATTTGCTGCAGAACTGCTTATCCCTGATTCACTCATTTACGAAAATCCAGGCTTTACCAAAAAGCAGTTGGCAAGACTTGCCGGATATAACGAAAAGATTATGGATTTTAAAACTATTGATTAAATTGCATTTAGAATTTAACATTAATATTTATAAGGGAAATAGATTATGAAAAAGAAATTTTATCTATGTGTAATGATTACAACAGCACTGGCTTTTTCAGGGTGCAGGAACGCCGAAAGAGAAGTATCTTCTACAAAGGCAAGCGAAAACATATCATATTCCCATGAGTTTGATACTGATTCTAATAGTCACGAGAACTTATTTGCTATTTCTTATCAAGTACCGCTTTCCTGGGATTGTTCAAATGCAGATAATGGAAATTATTATTATCCAGAAAACGGAATGCTTTATGTAAGTACGGATGCATCTCCATTCCAAGTAACTAAACATGATAAGCAAAATAATTATATTGATGGTTTTAGTTCAGAAATAGATGAATTCCAGGAACTAGATAGATACACTACGGATATAGCTGGCGTAGATGCTTTAGTTTTTGAATTTAATGGAATAATATCCCAAGAACATGTTGATGGAAAAAGCTATGTGTTTACTTATGGTGATTTACTGTACTGTTTTATATACTCCGATTTTATCACTGATGCCCCATACATTAGCCATATGAAAGATTTTGAAGAAATTATAAACTCAATCAGTTTTCCTCCATTAGCTGATGAAAAATCTACAAAAGAAGCTGAAACAAATTTCTCTGAAAAATCAGATGTGGATACAGAACTTCATTCTGAAAATAATACTACTGATAACGAAGTTTTGGGAGATGCTGCGGACGCTGTAGATGCAGTAACCTCAGAAGCCGTTGCAGATACTATATATCAAGAAATTTTAGATGAATACACAAAAAAGATACAGGAAGCTACGCCTGGACTTATAGAAGAATACAATACAGAAGCTGCCTCTAAGTCTGGAGATATCAATGCTTTAGCCGAAATTTCTAATGCCAAAATAAGCAAACTTGCCGAAATCAGTAATGAAGGCATTGAAAAAATGGCTAGTTTAATGTTAAAAAATGGAGATGAGTCTTCTGTTTATGAAGAGTGGGCCGGAAAGCTCACTAACGTATATATGGAACAGTCTCAGCAAATCACAGATGCTTATATGAGTTCTGCTGTACCACAGTAATTTCGCTAAGCAAAACTACTTAGTAGAGTCCACCTTGACAATATAATATGCTTACCCAGGGAGCTGGGGGACGTGCTCTCACCTATTCCGAGACCTTACGGAAGGCGGTGATTATTATGAGTACATACGAGGAATTAAGCCTAATCGTAAGCGTTGCTCTACTGATTGTTGCAATTCTGAATCTTACACATAAGAAATAGCCGTCCTGCTCCTGAGAAAAGTAGACGGCTATTCCTTAATAGTTTAAAGCTTATTCGCCGGGACGGGTGAAGTGCAGTCACCTTCCGGCTCCCTTGTTAAGTATATTATATGTCAAGGGAATGTATTTGTCAAATGTGAAAACCGCCCAGTGTTGGCGCACCAGACGGTTTGCTATATACCCGAAGATATACTGTTTTCAAGCAAATATATTGTATCATCTTCGGATACAGCCTGCAAGCGGAACGTTTGTTTCAGCTGGCTGTTATTTTTGTACCTATTTTTTCTGCACAAAATGAAAGGAAGATGAAAATGTGGATTGAAGAAACGAAATCAGGAAAATTTAAATTCACGGAACAGTACATGGATTACATGACAGGAAAGAAAAAAAGGGTGTCAGTTACTCTTCCTAAAAATACTGCTGCCACCCGAAAAAACGCCGCTTCGATTTTGGTACGAATGATTGAAGAAAAACAGTCTGCCCCAAAACAAAACTCTAACATTACCTTAGGGGAGCTTGTCGAAGAGTATCTCCGTCATCAGGAATTGATTTTGAAAGCTTCCTCTTACCGCTCCACTTATTACCTTTGCAATGCCATTTTGAAAATCTTTGATAAGGATATAAAGGTTTCCAATATCACTCCTATTTTTCTCAGAGAAACGCTGGTTCGTACAGGAAAGCCAAATGGATATCTCAACAATATCCGAAACCGAATGGTTGCTATTTTCCACTGGGGATATGATAACGACTACCTTGCCGATATTTCTTTCGTTTCAAAGTTTAAGCTTTTCAAAGATAAAACGCAGCGAGAAAAAATAGAGGATAAGTTCCTGGAACCAAACGAACTGGATATCCTTTTAAAGGGATTTAAAAGCAGAAAGTGGGAATTACTTACGCGCTTTTTGACGTTATCTGGTCTAAGAATTGGAGAGGCTTTAGCACTGGAGTCACAAGACATCGATTTTTCAAGGCATGTTATCCACATTACAAAGACTATTTTCCCCGCATTTAAGAGCATAGACACCCCCAAGACGCTTTCGTCTGTAAGAGATGTATACATACAGCCAGAGCTTGAGAAGATTTGCCGTGACATCATGCTTTTCATAAAACAGGAGGGACTTTTTCGTGGATACCGGACAAAGCTTTTTCTCTGCAATACCAAGGGTGATTATGTATCCTATCTTGTTTATTGCAACGTCCTGAAGCAAACCTCTATGAAATCGCTCGGTCGCAAAATCACTCCTCATGTGCTGCGCCATACACATGCGTCACTTTTAATGGCAAATGGAATGAGTACCGATGCCATATCCAGAAGGCTCGGACACGAAAACAGTGAAATTACCAGACGGGTCTATCTGCACGTCACGGAAAAGTTGAAAGAGCAGGAACAGGAACAGATGAAAAAAATCCATTTAATAGGCTAAAAAAAGGGGACAAAAAGGGGACAAAAAGGGGACAAAAGGGGACAAAAAGGGGATTTTTTATGTATTTTCCGTTCCGTCAAAAAACAAGCAAAAGTGCCTGGAGCCCTTGATTTTACTGGGTTTTTCCGTCATATGGTAATTAAATGATTTTCCCTCTTTACAAATAGTTTCCAAAACCATATAATATAGAGCAGAGGTGATAACATATGACAATAGACACAAAAGATATTTTAAACAGCATTCTCGCCAGCATTTCCCGCATTGATTATATCAAGCTTGAGGAAATCCCCGGCATTCCTTTATATATGGATCAGGTGACAACTTTTATGGAAGAACATCTCTCCTCCTCCAAGCGTTACCCGGAAGACAAGGTTCTTACCAAAACCATGATTAACAACTATGCCAAAAATCATCTTCTGCCCCCACCAGTAAAGAAGAAATATTCCAAAGAGCATATTTTAATGCTGACCTTTATTTATTATTTCAAAAACATTATGTCTATCAGCGATATTCAGGTGCTTTTAGGTCCTGTTGCCGAAAAATTCTTCCCAGGTGAAGGAAATCTGAAACTGACAGAGGTCTATCAGGAAATTATGGATTTGGAGCTGGAACAGATTGAACCTCTCATAAAAGATGTGACCAGAAAATTCAACAAAGCGGGAACCTCTTTTTCCCAGACCGATTCTGCAGAACAGGAATTTTTGCAAAAGTTTGCTTTCATCTGTATGCTAAGTTTTGACGTATATGTGAAAAAACAGGTAATTGAAAACCTGATTGACCAGATGGCTCCCTCTTCTCAGGATAGCGACAAGCACAAAAAACATTAGCGCAAAAATTTCAAAAGAGGCTGCTGTATAAAAGAACTCTCCATCTTTGGAAGATTTCTTTTATACAGCAGCCTCTTTTATACAACCGGATAGGAATCCTGGCTTTTTATTTTCATTTTTCTTCTTCGATTCTGTCAAATACCATATCATAGCCATCGTTTCCATAGTTCAGGCTTCTGTTGACACGACTGATGGTTGCTGTAGAAGCGCCCGTCTTTTCGGAAATTTCCAGATAAGTTCGCTTTTCCTTCAGCATTTTCGCTACTTCAAAGCGCTGGGACAAAGATAAGATTTCATTTACTGTGCATACATCCTCAAAAAACAAATAACATTCTTCTCTGTTTTTTAAACTTAAAACTGCATCAAACAGAGAATCTACTGCTTCTGTATGAATTTTTTTACTCATAATAAATAATCTCCTTACATTCGTAATCGCACCCCTGAAAGGTATTGCCGACCATAGTATTCTTTTCCACATTAATACTTTATCAGTTATACCTCACATTCTTCACCTATATATTAGCACAGTAAAATCTTAAAGTAAACCATACAAATCCATATTTTTAGGAATATTTCTAAAATTTTTATAAATTCTTGTATTTATTGACATATTTTTTCAATTCGGCTGCATCTCGGTTTACGATTAATTCATCCGGAAACTCCATATCCTGAAAAATCTCAAAAGCATACTTATGAAATCCCACCAGAGTATCTGTATGTGCATCGCTGTTTGCTACCACTGGCACTTTATACTTCTGACAGTATTTCAGCATAGTCCTCACATTTTCTTCTCCCCCCTGCCTGGTACATCTGGGGTCTAAAGAATTATTATTCACCTCCAGTAAAATTCCATGCTCTTTAGCAGCCTGCACAAGAGCCAGATAATCCACCGGGTATCTGCCGTCGTCCGGGTGTCCGATAATATTGACATAAGGATTTTTCATAGCCTCCAAATAAGCATTTGTATTTTCCTCTCTGGTTCCAGGTGTGATACAGGGAATATGAAGACTGGCAATAACAAGATCCATTTTCTTCATCGTGCTGTCTGCCATATCTACCGCACCTCTGTAATCCATAATATTCACCTCTGCACCTAAGAGAAGTTCTATTCCGTACATGGTCCTCTCTACCATCTTCAGATTTTCAAAATAAAAGGCTCCGCAGGTTCCCGGCATGGAAACTGCATGTTCTGTAATACCCAAAAGTTCCAGTCCCTTTTCTGAAGCTGCCTTCGCCATTTCCCGCATGGTGTTGTAAGCATGTCCGCTGGCAATGGTATGGGTATGAACGTCCAAAATATCTCTCATCTTGTATCCTTCCTTTCTTTTTTCGCAATATCAAAGCTTTCTTTTCATTGTAGGGATTCTTTTTCCCCTTGTCAATGTACAGCAAATGGTTTTCTTTCCATAAAAAAGAGTGCTGCATAAACCCTACGAGGCAACAGCCTGCTTTTCTTCGTAGACTTTGATACAGACACTCTTTTTTAGTTTAAAAACACAATAAAAATCTGATTATCCGCTAAAACACAGTATCTATCAGCATTTTCAAGGAAACAAACACATCAATTTACTACTTATTTACTACTAACGAATGAGCCTTGATACGCAAGTTTTCCTAGATATGCAAAGATATGGTACAGCACATCAGTATTGAAACAAGAAAAAATTGAATAACTTATAGACTATGGAACGCCTAAAATGACGTTCCTTTTCTATTTCCAGCCGTTCTTATTGGACGGCTATTTTATTACCCAAAATGAAAGGAGCATTAGATTTATGAAAAAGACATGGAAACGATTGTGTACGGGCTTCTTAGCTCTTGCAACTGTCGTTACTGCTTTACCGACTACACCCGTTCATGCAGAAAGTAAGCAATACTGGACGGAGTCAAACGAGCGTGTCGGTATCGTTGAAAAAGTAATGAATGACGGTTCGATTGGTTCTACCTTTAATGAGGGACATTTAACTGTTGAGGGCGAGGACGCTTACTGTATTGACATTAACACAGACTTTAAGAATGGTTACAAGACCAGAGCTGACGCAAGCTCACGCATGAGTATCGACCAGATAAGCGACGTTGCCTTATCTATCGAATATGTAAAACAGTACACAGACAGCCACAGCGGAATAGGCAAAAATCACGCTTACCTTTTAAGACAGCTTGTAGTCTGGCAGAGATTAAGCGTACATCTTGGCTGGCAATGTGATAACGTGCGAGCTTCTTATGATGAAATTCCAAAGGCAACGCAGGACGAAGTTTTCGCTGGTGCAAAAGCCTTTGTCAAAGAAAATAAAGGACGCTATGAATGTGGCGGTTATATCTACTCTGGCGAGGGGCAGGAATTGGGACAATTCTGGGCGAAGCTGAATGTCGGAAATGCGAAACTGCAAAAGACTTCCAGTAATACCAGCATTACAGACAGTAACGGGAATTACTCTATTGCAGGTGCAACCTATGGTGTCTTTTCTGATATAAGGACTGCACGAAACAGCTTGCCACCCTTACGACTGATGAAAACGGCAATACAGATGTTGCAGAGGTAAAAGCTGGCACAGTCTATATCAAGGAATTATCCGCACCAGCAGGATATAAAGTAGATAAAACTGTATATTCCTTAAAGGTTGAAGCTGGAAAGACAGCTACCTTGAAAGTATCAGATACACCGAAAGTAACAGACACTTTGATTGAGCTTTTCAAGATTGATATGGAAACACAGAAAGACAATCCGCAAGGGAACGCTTCTCTAGCAGGTGCGGAATTTACATGGAAGTATTATGCAGGCTTCTATACTAAAGACAATCTTCCTGCCGAAACTACTCGTACATGGGTTACAAAGACAATCGCTGAAACAGACAGCGACGGGACAACCCACTACATCACAAAATTAGCGGACGCATACAAGGTATCTGGCGACAGCTTCTATATGCAGGACGGTAAAGCGGTTCTTCCACTTGGGACACTAACCGTTGAAGAAACAAAAGCTCCAAACGGCTACTTGTTAGACGGTGCATATATGCAGGCTGGCGATAAGTCCGAACAGATTAAGGGCTTATATGTAACACAGATTACCGAGGACGGCGACCTTGCCGTACTATCTGGAAGTAACCAGTTTTCCGTATCAGACAAGGTTATCCGTGGCGGTGTCAAAATTCAGAAACGAGATTTAGAAACGGGCGATACAAAGCCACAAGGAAGTGCCACTTTGAAAGATACTGCCTTTGACATCATTTCCTTAAATGATAATTCTGTTTTAGTTGAGGGAAAGCTATACAAGAAAAATGAAGTGGTAAAGACAATTCGTACAGATATTGAGGGTGTCGCTTCTACTTCTGCTGACCTCTTACCTTATGGAAAATTCCGTATCGTTGAAAGTGAAGCTCCCGACGGTTACTTAACTGACGGTGCAAAAACGATTGATTTTACAATCACAGAAAATGGAAAAATCGTGGACTTAACCGACGAAGCCCATTCTATCTACAATCAGATTAAGCGAGGGGATATTGAGGGTGTAAAAATCGGTGCAGGCACACACAAGCGTCTTGCTGATGTTCCGTTTAGGATCACAAGCAAGACGACGGGCGAAAATCATGTAGTGGTAACTGATGATAACGGGCAGTTCTCCACTTCTGCTGAATGGGCTTCACATAAGCATAATACCAACGCAGGCAAGACCAGCGAGGACGGTGTGTGGTTTGGGACTTCTGAACCAGACGACAGCAAGGGTGCGTTACCTTATGATACCTACATCATCGAGGAATTACGCTCTGAAAGCAACAAAGGCTTTGAACTTATCCCACCTTTTGAAATCGTGGTATCAAGAAATAACCTTGTGATTGATTTAGGAACGCTGACTGATGAATACGAAAAAGAAATTTCTATCCATACCACAGCGACCAGCAAGGACGGCGAAAAGACTATCCTTGCAGGAAAAGAGGTTACAATCGTTGATACTGTAAAATTAGACGGACTTACAAAAGGTACAAAGTATCAGTTGAAAGGTTGGCAGATGTTAAAAGAAGAAAATGCCGAGCTTATCATTGACGGGAAACGTGTAGAAAACGATTATACCTTTGTCGCTGATGATGAGGAAATGAAAGTGGAAATTTCCTATACATTCAATGCGTCTGCTTTAGGTGGCAAAACCCTTGTTACCTTTGAAGAATTGTATGATTTAAGCAATCCAGACGAACCCGTGAAAGTTGCAGAACATAAGGACATTGAGGACGACGGGCAAACGGTACTTATCACAGAGCGTATCATCAAGATACATACTACCGCTACCGATAAGGACGGCAACAAAGAGATTGAAGCTGAAAAAGACGTTACAATCATTGATACCGTAACCTTAGAGGGCTTAGAAGTCGGTACACAGTACAAACTTGTGGGCTGGCAGATGTTGAAAGAAGAAAATGCAGAGCTTCTTATCAATGGAAAGCGTGTGGAAAGTGATTATATGTTTACCGCTGACAGCGAAACTATGAAAGTGGAAGTTGCCTTTACCTTTGACGCTACTTCTCTTGACGGCAAACAGCTTGTAACTTTTGAAGAATTATATGATTTGAGCAATCCAGACGAGCCGAAGAAAGTTACCGAACATAAGGACATTGAGGACGAGGGACAGACGATTATTTTTAAGGAAAAGCCAGAAGTCCCAGAGAAACCCGAAACACCACAGACACCAGAGAAGCCAAATAGACCTAGCGACAGTCCCAAAACGGGCGATAACACCAACCTTTACGGACTGCTTGCACTTCTTGTGACTTCTGGTGCTGGGCTGGCAGGTATCTTCTTCTATAAACGCCGTAAAATGAAGAAATCATAAGGCGGTAACGGTATGATGAAAGAAAAATCACGCTCTCCGCCGAAGCTGTCAAACGGCAGACTTTTGCTTATTCTGGCTTGTCTGCTACTTACCTGCAAGAACACAGATAGTCAAGGGTGCGTATGCATTGATTTTACCCTTTACTATCTGGGGGATTGCTGGTATTTACCCAACCGCCAGAATAAGAAATCACAATCAATAAACTTATCAAAAATAGAAAGAAACGAGGTAAAACACTATGGAAATGAAATATGTCGTGCCAGATATGGCACAGTCTTTTGGAACTCTTGAATTTGCAGGCGAAAGCGAGCCAGTCTTTGAAAGAGATAAAAATAACCGCAGGGTTTTAGCCAGACGAAGCTATAACCTTTATTCTGACGTACAGAAAGGCGAAAATGTTGTGATAGAAATTCCCGTGCAGGCTGGCGAAAAGCATTTCAAGTATGAGCAGAAAGTAAAACTTGTCAATCCGAAATTATACGGCAGAGGTTACGCAATCGGGGATATGGGACATACCGATTATGTGTTAGTTGCTAACGATATTGTAGCAGTTGAAGAAAAGTAAAGGAGTGAAGAATTTATGAGATTATCAAACGGTTTTGTTATTGACAAAGAGAAAACATTTGGAGAATTAAAATTTACAGCGGTGCGTGATGTGTTCTTGCAGAATGAGGACGGGACACCGAGTACCCAGCTTAAAAAGCGTATCTATGATTTGAAGTGCAGTCTACACGGTGGAATTATCCCCGTATCTGTACCGCCAGAAGTACCGTTAAGGGAATTTCAGTACAATGCAGTCGTGGAGCTTGTCAATCCAGTAGCCGATACGGTATCACGAAAAACCTATACGGGTGCAGATGTGGACTGGTATGTAAAGGCAGAGGATATTATGTTGAAGAATAAAAGCAATCAAAACGCAGGCAATCCACAGAACCATGCACCGCAGGGACAGCCGAAAAAATAAAAATTCTCCTCAAAGGTTAGAGAAATAACTGGACTCTCCTGTTAGTAGATTGCCTACCTTATCGTAAATGGTTAAAATAAGCCTAGGAGGTGGCAACAAATGTATCAAATCAATAATGAAAAGTTCGGACAATTTTTAGCCGAGATACGAAAAGAAAAACAAATGACACAAAAGGAATTGGCTGAGAAGCTGTTTGTTTCCGATAAAACGGTTAGTAAATGGGAGCGTGGTGTTTCCCAAACAAAAAGATATTAAGAAACAGCCCATGTTTACCTGCTTGCAAACAAAAGAATATTGCTACTAGACTAAGAGATACTACATAAGTGTGTTGGTATCTCTTTTTTGTTGCCGTGAAACAGCAGACTATTTCATTTCTGCTTGATTACCTTAAAACTTATTAGTCTATGGTTTGTCAAGGGCTTGTTGCGTGAGAAATGCTGAATATCACCCTTTACAAAACATAGGCTGATAAGTAACTTTTCAAAAGCAGAAAAGAAATGGCAATGCTTATAACAATATGATATAATGCAGATGAAGACAAAAAAGGAATTTGTCGAGCTGGTTAGTTCGAGATAATTTTGAGTTTGTTAAGATGTGGTGCACTTGATGGAATCACAGGTACGACATCATATTATGGAGGATGAAATAGATGATAGGTTTGATTGTTGCGAGGTCAAAGAATAATGTTATAGGCAAGAATGGTAATATACCATGGAAAATAAAGGGAGAACAAAAGCAATTTAGAGAGTTAACAACGGGTAATGTGGTTATTATGGGGCGAAAGTCTTATGAAGAAATCGGTCATCCGTTGCCTAATAGAATGAATATTGTTGTTTCCACCACAACAGAGTATCAAGGAGATAATTTAGTTTCAGTTAAATCATTAGAAGATGCATTATTATTGGCTAAAGGACGAGATGTATACATATCTGGTGGATATGGACTATTTAAGGAAGCTTTGCAAATAGTAGATAAAATGTATATCACAGAAGTAGATTTAAATATTGAAGATGGAGATACATTCTTTCCAGAATTTGATATCAATGATTTTGAAGTTTTGATAGGGGAAACACTTGGTGAGGAAGTGAAATATACGAGAACATTTTATGTAAGGAAAAAATGAATTGAGTAAATTTTGGATTTAGGGTGTTTTCATAAATATATTGCTTTTTATGCATATATAAATTGTTGTAAGACAAATTCCAGTTGAACCAAATCGCTGCGCGATGGCCTGCCAAGGCTGTGGCGCAGCGATTTGGTTCAATTGGTAAAAATCGGTGTGCAGTCCAGAGGAATGGGCAGATACATTCTAAATGTAGTCTGCTTTTTCCTCTGTCCTGACGCCGATTGTTTACGAAATAATTTGTATGGGGCGATAAAATCAGAATTTGAGAGAGTATTGAATATGAATAAGGAATGGTCTGAACTTAATAAAACAATGCAGGCACAAATAAAAAAGAAAGATACTTATAAGAGGGGTATTGATACTTTACTTACTTTACGAAGTCAGTTAATACAAACCTTAGTATCTTTCAAAGAAGAATTATGCAGAGAAGATTTTAACTCAATCCCCTTCATAAACGCTGATGGTTATCATAGTAAGACGATTGCTTATTCTATTTGGCATATTTTCCGCATTGAAGATATAGTTGTGCATACAGTGATAAATGAAGATGAACAAGTATTTTTTGCAGGCAATTATCAAGAGCGTATCAATTCACCTATCATTACAACAGGAAATGAACTCATGAAACAGCAGATTGCAGACTTTTCAAAACAGCTTAATCTGGAAGAATTATATTTATATATTTTCGAAGTATGGGAAAGCACTGAGAAAATGCTTGAACGGTTATCTTATGATGAATTGAAAAGAAAAATACCGAAAGAAAGAAAAGGATACTTAGAATCGTTGAATGTAGTAAACGACAATGAAAAAGCAATTTGGCTGATTGATTATTGGTGTAATAAAGATATTTGTGGACTAATTCAAATGCCGTTTTCAAGACATTGGATTATGCACACAGAAGCCTGTTTGCGTATAAAGAACAAGATACATTCATAGGCAAAAATTTCAGTTTGTAGAACTAAGGAAATTGGAATTTAAGGAGGAATAAAGTATGGTTAGTGATTTTATAAGAGCAGCATTTCCATGGATTTTAATGGGTTTATTTGTAGCAATCAGTTGTTCCCTTATGAGTAAAAAAGAGAAATAAATTCCTGTTTGTATTTATAAAAGAGAAAAAATGAGAAAAGTAGTTTTATTTATTGCCATGAGCCTTGACGGATATATTGCGGACGGTAATGGTGGAGTAGCTTGGCTAAATGGTCATGGAAATGACAATGAAAACATCGACACTTATACAGAATTTACCAAAGATATAGATACTGTCTTAATGGGGTGGAATACTTCTCATCAGGTTGTTACTGAACTTTCTCCGCAAGAATGGGTATATAATAAATTTACAACTTATGTATTAACACATAAAGAGTGCAATTCTTCCCAACAAATTCATTTTACAAGTGAAAATCCTGTTTTATTATTGGAACGGCTAAAACAAGAAGCAGGAAAGGATATTTGGATTTGTGGCGGAGCAAATCTTGTTCAGCAGTTGGTAAGCAAAAATATGATTGATAAATATTACATTTCTGTTATTCCTACTCTGTTAGGAAATGGGGTTCGTCTTTTGGGCAACATAGACAGGGAAATAAAGTTAAGGCTTTGTAAAACACAGACTTATAACGGAATAACCGATTTGATTTATATGCGTAGATAACTAGAGAGAAACAGAAAAGCTGTTAAACCGACGGAGCGATCCGACCACGTTGGCGGGAAAATCCTTAAGATTTTTCCGCCATGCTTGCAAGGGGGCGGTTCGCTTCGGCGGTTCGGCGAGCTTGCGAGCCGTTCAAAGCCCCCGTTATCTAACAAGGGGGGCACAAAAAACAAGAAACACTATACACTAACAAGCGGAAAACGCTGTATTTATAAGGCAAAACCCCATTTTTACAGTAGTGATATAAATTGTACCTATATCACTATGAAAATTGAATAGTAAATATGAGAAAGACAGTTGATTTCAAAAAATAAGAAATTGATTGTCGTTTTCTTTTGCAGAAATTTAAGTGCAGGCAATTATGGTAGTTGTCGTAATTGCTGTCAGCTCAGTGTTTATCACTGATGGTGTGAAAGATTTACGGTTGGAGATGTTCAATAAGATTATTGGTGCTTAATTATTTTTATTGTAGTGCTGATATGAGAATGTTATAATTGGGGTATAAAACATACAAATAAATTTGCTGAAAAATGAGGTATCAAAATATGGAAAATGAATTACTGGAAAACTTAGGAAGACTTCACACAACTGAACTTGGCGTTATTAGAATTAAAAAGAACTTATCTTTGAATGTAGAAAATGTAATTGAATGGTGCAAAGAAAAAATTAGCCTTTCTAATGCGGAAATCACAAGAAAAGGAAAAAACTGGTATATAACGATTGATAATTGTATTATAACGGTAAATGCGTACAGTTATACCGTTATCACTTCTCACAAGGTAAAATGATAAATTTTTCTATAAAGGAATTAAACGCATTTGCAGTTATTGGGCAGGAAGTAGAACTGACTAATTATCAAAAAAAGAATATTCAGATTAGTACACAGTTTTGGAGAAAGTTTAACAGTAGTTTGAAAAAAGCGTATCTTTCACAATCAGGAAATTGGGTAAAATATGCTTTTATGGAAAGAAGAAATGGAAAACTTTATTATTTCTGTTCTATTCCCCAAAGAACCATTACCCCAGAGGGCTTTCTGTATAAAGAAATACCGTCTTATAAATATTTGGTTGTGGAGCATATTGGTGCTATGGATAAAATATATGAAACTTATGGCAAGATTTATGAAGAAATTATTCCTAGTACATCGTATATTCCTATAAAAGATATTATCCTACACTTTGAAAAATACGATTATCGTTTTCATTGGAATAGTGATAATTCAGTTATTGAAATTTGGATACCTATTCAAGATTAGAAGCAATTTTATATCCATACACACAAAGCAGTTAGTCTTAGGATTGACTGCTTTTTCTATACAGATTTTTAATGACAGGCAATTATCAATTATGGTAGTTGCCTTTTTTGATTGGAGGAATTGAAGAATGAATGATAAAAACTTTATTGAAGAACTAAGACAAAAGCGTGAGGAATACGGAGTAACACAAACAAGGCTTGCTGTTGCCTGTGGTATCAGCCGTGAATATTACAACCGCATTGAAAAAGGAAAACAGCCATTGAATGACGAATTAAGAGAAATCATAGAAAAACAGATTGAGCGTTTCAATCCGCAAGAACCACTATTCTTATTGATTGATTACTTTCGTGTCCGCTTTCCTACTACGGACGCATTGGCGATTATCCGTGATGTATTACAACTGAAATCTAATTACATGCTTTATGAAGATTATGGAAAATACGGATATGAAAGCAAATATGTACTTGGCGACATCAATATCATGTGTTCCATGCAGGAGCATTTAGGTGTTTTATTGGAACTGAAAGGCAAAGGCTGTCGGCAAATGGAATGTTATCTACTGGCACAGGAACGCTCATGGTATGACTTCATGCTGGATTGTATGACGGCTGGTGGTGTGATGAAACGGCTTGATTTGGCTATCAATGATAAAGCAGGAATATTGGATATTCCAAAGTTAAAGGAAAAATACAAGGCTGGCGAATGTATCTCCTACTTCCGTATGCAGAAAGATTACAGCGGTACAGAAAAATGCGGTAGCGATTTACCAAAGAATACAGGAGAAACCTTATATCTCGGTTCAACAAGTAGCGAATTATATATGTGTGCTTATCAGAAAAATTATGAGCAGTATGTCAAGAATGGCACAGAAATTGAAGATACGGAGATTAAGAACCGTTTTGAAATACGCATGAAGAACGAACGAGCCTATTATGCGGTTGTAGATTTACTGACCTATCGGGACGCTGAACGCACCGCTTTTTCTATCATCAATCATTATGTCCGCTTTGTTGACAGAGAGGACGACAAGCCAAAAAGTCAATGGATAACAAATGATGATTGGGCATGGTTTGTAGGGGAAAACAGAGAGCCGATACGCTTAACCACAAAGCCAGAGCCTTACACTTTACAAAAAGCGTTGCATTGGCTACAAAGACAAGTCGCACCAACCATAAAAATGGTACAGGCATTAGACAGAGAAAATCGTACAACGATACTGAAAGATATGATTGAGCAGGCAGAACTAAAAGACAAGCATAAACATTTATTACAATTAGAGAAATCAACCATAGAAGAACGTATAGATACCGCTGTTCCACAAGAGAATGACGGTATTTTTTAATGTAATTGAAAAATTTCAGATTTAGTCAGCAAAGAGCTGTTTTCATTCCCTATGTGAAGTGAAAGAAGAAAAATAAATTTTTTATTAAATCTGCAACAAAATGGCTACTTGCGTACAGATATGGTGCGAGAAAAGGAAATCTAAACTTTTTTTGAAAATAGGTCATTAAATCGGGGCTTGCTGTCCCTATATGAAGTGAAAGAAGAAAAAAGTTTTGAAAAAATGACGGAAATTCGTGATTAGTGGACAGTCTTCTGTGAAAAGAGGAAAAACATCATCATTTTGTATTCAAACAGGCATTAGCAGTTGAGTGTTGATGTGAAAAGATGAAAATACTTTGTTCTCAACTTAACAATTTAAGGTTTCCGTTCCCTATATGGTGCAAAGAAAATATTTCATTCTATTGTTGGCAGTAACGGTATGGTTTGGGTAGTTAGGGTGTGAAAAGGAAAATATTCTTTTTTCATCATCAACTTAGCAAAATGACATTTTCTATCCCTATATGGTGCATGAAAAGAAGTTAAAATTTTTCCATTTAAACTTAGCAAATGGACGTTTGCTGTACAGATAGTAGTGAAAAAGGAGAAAATCAACCGTTGATTGCCAAAATGAACCGTTCCATTTGTACTAATAATGGAAAAAGTTTTGGATTTTGGTTACGTTTCTCCTCTTTTCCAACGCGATATATAGGAAAGACGATTTTTTTCTTTCAATCGTTCTTTGACAACTGAATAAAGTAATTCAATACGTTTGACAGACAGCTAGCCGTTGAAACAAATACGCCACGACCTTTCCCCTGCAAGAGCGAGCGAAAACCTATTTGTGTTCTTGTAAAAGATTTGTCCTCTTTTATCGCCATGACCTGTACTGTCAGATAATGATACTCCCGTACAGCCACAGCTTGAGCATTAAGAGCGTCGCACGCAATGGGTACGGCTACATAAGAACTATGCAGAGGTGGAACTCCTGTGGGCTATGACAAAAGCCGTTGAATTGCTTAGAAAGATTTTACAGAAAGGGGGTATGTGTTATTGATAATGCTGTAAAAACAATTCAAAAGAAAAATGGCAAGTGTGGCATTGGCAACAGAGGAAAGACAAAGATTGTAGTAAAAGAGCATTTTTCCGAAAAGGGCAAAACAATGGAAGAACTTCTAACTGATGTCATGCTGGAAAAAGCAAAGCAGACAATCGCATAAAATCGGTGCAGTTGTAAGAAATAGATTGAATGACAAAAAGTACCCGTGTTATACTTTACTTGCAAGCAGGTATTGTAAACACGGGTTAGTTATAAAGGAGGATAACTGACAATGAAACAACAGATTTACAATACTGCACTTTATCTTAGGTTAAGCCGAGATGATGAATTACAGGGCGAAAGTTCCAGCATTACCACACAGAGAAGTATGTTGCGTTTATATGCAAAAGAACATCATTTGAATGTCATTGATGAATATATTGATGACGGCTGGTCGGGAACAAATTTTGACAGACCGAGTTTTCAAAGAATGATTGAGGATATAGAGGCAGGAAAAATCAACTGTGTTGTAACGAAAGACCTTTCCCGTCTTGGCAGAAATTATATTATGACAGGACAATATACAGAATTGTATTTCCCTAGTCATAATGTCCGCTACATAGCGATTGATGACGGTGTAGACAGCGAAAAAGGCGAAAGTGAGATTGCACCATTTAAGAACATCATCAATGAATGGGTGGCAAGAGATACAAGCCGTAAAGTCAAATCAGCATTTAAGACAAAGTTTGCGGAGGGGGCTCATTACGGTGCTTATGCTCCGTTAGGATATAAGAAACACCCTGACATCAAAGGAAAACTGTTGGTTGATGATGAAACAAAATGGATTATTGAAAAAATCTTTTCCCTAGCCTATCAAGGTTACGGAAGTGCAAAAATCACAAAGCAGTTAAGAGCAGAAAAAGTTCCGACAGCGTCATGGCTAAATTTTACAAGATACGGTACTTTTGCACATATCTTTGAGGGAAAACCCGAAAGTAAGCGTTATGAGTGGACGATTGCTCATGTCAAGGCGATATTGAAAAGTGAGGTTTATATCGGAAACAGTGTTCACAATATGCAGTCTACGGTATCGTTCAAGAGCAAAAAGAAAGTGCGTAAGCCCGAAAGTGAATGGTTTCGAGTAGAAAACACTCACGAGCCGATTATTGACAAGGAAGTGTTCTATCGTGTGCAGGAGCAGATAAAATCAAGACGCAGACAGACAAAGGAAAAGGCAACGCCGATTTTTGCAGGGCTTGTCAAGTGTGCGGATTGTGGTTGGTCTATGAGATTTGGAACGAATAAGACAAATAAAACGCCTTACAGTTATTATGCTTGCAGTTACTACGGGCAGTTTGGCAAAGGTAATTGTTCTATGCACTACATTCGTTATGATGTGCTGTATCAAGCCGTATTGGAACGCTTGCAGTATTGGGCTAAGGCAGTACAGCAGGACGAAGAAAAGGTATTGAACAAGATACAGAAAGCTGGCAATGCAGAGAGAATACGGGAAAAGAAGAAAAAGGCAAGTACATTGAAGAAAGCCGAGAACAGACAAAATGAGATTGACCGTTTATTTGCGAAAATGTATGAAGATAGAGCCTGTGAGAAGATAACAGAGCGAAATTTTGTGATGTTGTCCAGCAAGTACCAAAAAGAACAGATAGAACTGGAACAGCAGATAACAAGCCTAAGAGAAGAACTAAGTAAAATGGAACAGGATATGATAGGTGCTGAAAAGTGGATTGAGTTAATCAAGGAATATTCCGTACCAAAGGAACTGACAGCACCATTATTAAATGCCATGATAGAAAAAATCCTCATACATGAAGCAACAACGAATGAGGATAACGAAAGAATACAGGAAATTGAGATATATTACCGATTTATTGGAAAAGTTGAGTAATCAACAAGAGTAATATTTTTAACTAAGGGAAACCGGAAACAGTATGCCTAATGTTACACTACTTATTCCTATTGCTGATGTGCTTGGAATAACAGTGACAGAACTCTTGAAAGGAGAAAAATTAAGAGAAGAAAAGACACTGAATAGTGATGAAGTGGAAAACCTTGTTGTAAATTCGTTAGACTTATCTTTGCGTAATACAATTCGCCAACGAAAAAAGAATTGGATATTTGCATTTCTTATCTCAATCGGTGTGGTAATTGTAGAAGCAATATTATTAACCGTTTCTGGAATTTCCATAGAACAAATGGGAGATAGTTTGTATATATCTTTGTTAATGCTTTTGTTTGCAAGTTGGCTTTGCATTTTTGCAAAAGAATTATTACCAACATATTATGATACAGATAAAGTTAATTTTGTATCACAAGGAATTTTTAGAATACACATGGCAGGGTTATCCTTTAATAATGCAAACTGGGGATATGTATTAACAGTATTTAGAGTATTTACATTGGGGATTGCTATTCTATACCCTATTATCTGCTATATCAGTTTTTTAATTGGCGGTGTTTCATTATGGGATACTGTAAAATATCCAGCTATAGTCATTCTACTGATAGGACTGTTAGTTGTAACCTATATCGTTGGAAAAAAATATGAATAATCATATTAAATGGAGCTTGTCAATCCATAGAACCATGCCCCGCAGGGACAGGCGAAGAATTGACGCAAACACTTTAGAATTTCATTGTAGCAGATATATGTAACTGCTATAATATAGACATGAGATAAGATAAATCTTGAGTTTATGGAGGCAGAAGCATGATGTATAAAACAGAACTGATTGAAGAAATTACCGTTGAAAATGTTACTGATAAAATAAATAAAAAAATATCAGAAATGGAAAAAGAAAGTTATCGGCTTATAACTATGTCATTTTTAGGGACAGAAAGAGCTGTATTGGTTTTCAAAAAAGGGTTAAAAGGTAGTTTGCTTTAGGGGAGAAATTATGATGAATTTCAGTTTTACAATTTCATAGCCGTATATACAAGGAAGTTAGGCTTCGGGTTAAATGATTTTTGAGTGTTGTGGGGGTATATAGCGGAATGATATAATTCTTATAAATTGTGAGGTGCTTATATTATGAAAGTATTAGTGAGTTCATGTATTACGGGAAAAAACTGTAAATACAACGGTGGGAATAATCTTAATACAAAAGTTGTCGAGTTTTTAAAAGATAAAGAGGTTATCGAAATTTGTCCAGAGTTATTAGCAAACATGCCTACACCACGTCCTAGTGCAGAAATAGTAAATGGTGTTGTTGTGGACACAAATGGAAATATTGTTGATAATGAATACCGTCATGCAGTACAGTTGGCTCTAAATGAAATAAGAAATATGCAAATAGATTTAGTTATTCTGCAATCAAGAAGCCCAACTTGTGCAGTAAAGAATATTTATGATGGAAGTTTTACGGGAAGATTGATAAAAGGTCAAGGTCTATTTGCACAGGCTTTAATTAAGGCTGGATATAAAGTGTTAGACTCTGAAGATTTTAAATAAATGATAATAAAGTGAGCAGTTAGTCTTAGGATTGACTGCTTTTTTAGTACCCAGAAAGGAGTGATTTATTTATGCGTATGATTTGGAACAAAGGACACCGTATCAGAGCCAGCGACAAGCACCTTGTCTACCACTTTTCCATAGGGACGCTTCTGTTTGTATTTGTGGCGGTTCTCCTGCTACTGAATAGCAAACAGCTCATGCGTACCGATTGGGAGCATTTCAGCTTGTTAGAAAACGGCTTCACGCTCTCCCCTTACAATTTCATAACCATATTGATAGCGACTGGTGCTTGTGTATTGGTCGCTTTTCTGTATTACCGCTTCTGTTATGACAATTTCAAGAAGCTCCTGCACCGTCAAAAGCTGGCAAGAATGATACTGGAAAATAAGTGGTATGAAGCCGATACCGTACAAGACAGCGGTTTTTTTACTGACCTGCAAAGCAGATCAAGGGAAAAAATCGTCTGGTTTCCAAAGATTTACTATCAAATGGAAAAAGGCTTGCTTCATATCCGCTGTGAAATTACACTGGGGAAATATCAAGACCAGCTTTTACGGTTAGAGGATAAATTGGAAAGTGGCTTGTATTGTGAGCTAACCGACAAGACCCTGCATGACGGCTATATCGAATATACCCTGCTTTATGATATGATAGCGAACCGCATTACCATTGATGAAGTACGGGCAGAAAACGGCTGTCTTAGACTGATGAAAAATCTTGTCTGGGAATATGACGCACTCCCTCACGCTCTGATTGCTGGTGGAACTGGTGGCGGTAAAACCTATTTTCTGCTGACGCTCATTGAAGCCTTACTACATACCAACGCTGTCCTTTACATCTTAGACCCGAAGAACGCTGACCTTGCGGACTTGGGGACAGTTATGGGAAATGTGTATCACACCAAAGAAGAAATGATTGATTGCGTCAATGCTTTTTATGAGGGCATGATACAGCGAAGTGAGGAAATGAAGCGACACCCAGACTATAAGACGGGCGAAAACTACGCCTATCTGGGACTGCCACCCTGCTTTCTTATCTTTGATGAATATGTGGCGTTTTTTGAAATGCTGGGAACGAAAGAAAGCGTGGGCTTACTTAGCCAGTTAAAGAAAATCGTTATGTTAGGACGACAAGCAGGTTATTTCCTTATCGTTGCCTGCCAGCGTCCAGACGCAAAGTATTTCTCGGACGGTATCAGAGATAACTTCAATTTCCGTGTGGGGCTTGGTCGTATCAGCGAATTAGGCTACGGTATGCTGTTCGGTTCAGATGTGAAAAAGCAGTTTTTCCAGAAGCGTATCAAGGGGCGTGGCTACTGTGATGTGGGAACAAGCGTTATCAGTGAGTTTTACACGCCTTTAGTCCCGAAAGGACATGATTTTTTGCAGACTATCGGCTCTCTTGCACAAGCAAGGCAGGACGGGACGGCGACGTGCGAAGCGAAAGGCGACGGCACGGACTAGCCGTTGCTGGTGTGGCGTAAGCCACGCCAGCAGGTAAAACCCCTCGGTATCTAACAGAGGGGTACGTTTGCAAATGGACAAAAGACAAAAAACATAGGAAACATAAGGCTTCTGGCATGGTTTCCTAGCAAAAATCGACTGTGAAGTCGTCTTAAAAAACTTCACACTTTACAGATTGGGGGTATGGTTCTGAATGAAGAACAATGGATAAAAGAATTACGGGAGAAACGGATTGCTTACGGTATCTCACAAGGCAGGCTGGCGGTGGTTTCTGGTATCACAAGAGAATATCTTAACAAGATAGAAAGCGGAAAAATGAAGCCGTCAAAAGAACTTCTGGAAACTTTGAATAAGGAACTGGCAAGGTTCAATCCAGAAGCACCGCTTACCATGCTGTTTGATTATGTGAAAATTCGTTTTCCCACGCTGGATATACAGCACATCATCAAAGATATATTAAAACTGAATATCAATTATATGCTCCATGAAGATTACGGACATTACAGTTATACGGAGCATTATTCTTTAGGGGACATCTTTATCTATACGTCGGCTGACGAAGAAAAAGGTGTCCTTTTAGAATTAAAGGGGCGTGGTTGCAGGCAGTTTGAAAGTTACCTGCTGGCACAGCAAAGAAGCTGGTATGACTTCCTCATGGACGCACTCATAGACGGTGGCGTGATGAAGCGTATTGACCTTGCTATCAACGACCATACGGGCATTTTGGATATTCCAGAGCTTGCGGAAAAATGCAGGAAACGGGAATATATCGGAAAGTCCAGAAGCTATAAGTTTTATCAGTCGGGCGAGCTTATCAAGCACAGAGAGGACGACAGAGAATATATGGGACGTACCCTTTATCTTGGTTCGCTGAAATCAGATGTGTATTTCTGTATCTATGAAAAGGACTATGAGCAGTATGTCAAGTTAGGGACACCACTTGATGAAGCCGACATTATCAACCGTTTTGAGATACGGCTTCGCAATGAACGTGCTTACTATGCAGTACGAGATTTGCTGACCTATTATGACGCAGAGCAGACCGCCTTTTCTATCATCAACCAGTATGTGCGGTTTGTTGATGAAGAACCAGACAAGCGAAAAAATGACTGGAAACTCAATGACCGCTGGGCTTGGTTTATCGGCGATAACAGACAGAGTTTGAAGCTGACGACAAAGCCAGAGCCTTATACCTTAGACCGCACATTGCGGTGGGTACAAAGGCAGGTAGCACCGACCTTGAAAATGCTGAAAAAGATTGATAAAGGAAACGGTACAGATTACATGGAAACAATCGAACAGCAGGCAAAGCTCACAGAAAAGCATGAAATGATAATCAAACAGCAGACGACCCCTGCAAAAGATTTAGTAGAAAGTTAGGAGTGATAAAAAATGTGGGTATTATTAAAAGACTTCCTGCTGGTATCTATGGGAATGGGTATCGGCGTAGTCTTGATGTGTATTTTGAATGTCGGCAAAGAAGCTGACTGTGAAATGAAACAATTAAAAGAAAGTGAGGACAATTAAATGAATTTCGGACAAAATTTATATCAATGGTTTTTATCAAACGCACAGAGCTTAGTGCTTATGGCAATCGTGGTTATCGGTATCTACTTAGGGTTCAAGCGTGAGTTTTCCAAACTTATCGGCTTCTTGGTAGTTGCCTTGATTGCTGTTGGTTTGGTATTCAACGCTGGCGGTGTGAAAGATGTACTGTTAGAGCTGTTCAATAAGATTATCGGTGCATAAAATTTTATTGTTGTGCTGATATGAGAATGGTATAATTTAGAATATGAAATAAAGTGAATACGATTTGAGGTTGAAAATATGATTATTTATAGCAAATTGGAAATCAATAGAATAAAAGATTTTTGGGAGTTATTAAATCGTTTAGATACTGAAACAGATTACATGATGTACGAACCAAATGAAAGAAAAGCGAAAACTACTATTCAAGAATTAAAATTAGATATTCAAGACAATGTAATTCAAGGTTTTGATTTTTTGCAAGTGGCAACAGAAAATGACAAAATAGTTGGTTATATTAGAGCAGAAAGAGGAAAATTTGAAAGAAATTTTCATACTGCATATATTGTTATAGGTATCTTAAAAAAATATAGAGGAAAAGGTATTGGAACTACTTTTTTTAATAATTTAGATTTATGGGCTAAAACAAATAATATTGTCCGTTTGGAACTGACAGTTGAATGTTGTAATAATACTGCAAAAAATTTGTATGAAAAAAATGGTTTTAAAATTGAAGGAATAAGAAAAAAATCAATGTTTGTTGCTGGTTCCTTTGTTGATGAGTTTTATATGGCAAAAATTCTATAAAATAAATTTTCAACTTCATTATTTACAAAGTAATTGGTCTTAGGATTGAGGTGTTTTATTATGAATGAGAGAGAAAAAATCATTCGCTTATGGTTCGATATGTGGCTTAAACAGCAAGATTTAGGAATGGATAAAATTTTTACAGAAGATGTTGTTTATACGGAAAGTTGGTGTCCTAAATATAAAAATCTTAAAACAGTAAAACATTGGTTTAATGAATGGAATACTCGTGGTAAAGTCATTATTTGGGATATTAAACAGTTCTTTCATAAAGAAAATCAAACTGTCGTAGAATGGTATTTTAAAAATGAAATGAATACGGGAAGTGTTGAAGAATTTGACGGTATTTCCTTAATTGAATGGACAGAAGATAACAAAATCAAATCATTAAAAGAATATGGTTGCAATTTGAATAACTACAATCCATATCAGCACAGCGATAGCCCTCAATTTAGAGATGAAAAAATAAGCTGGTTTTAAAACTTAATCAAATTATATCTATACACACAAAGCAGTTAGTCTTAGGATTGACTGCTTTTTTCTTACCTAAAATTTCAGATTGGAGTGATGAAATGAACGATATTTTTAAGGATATGCAGGCAAACGTCGGCTGTGAATACATTTCCGACCTGCCCTCTTACAAGCGTAAGGTGTGGCATGAAATGAAACGACTGAACCCTGCCGACTATGAAGAAAGACAGTTAGAAGATTTTTCAAAGTATGTGTTTGGTATGTCGTACCAGACCTTAAAAGATGTGATGAAACAACAGAAAGGACGTGAGGAACAATGCAGGAAACAAGGGTGCTGGTGGAAACGGGAAGAACAACTGGCGAAGAAACAGTATCATACTGGTTTGAACTGCCGATAGACGTTGCCGAGTTTGAAGAAAAGCTAGGTGTCGGTGCAGAAAGTCAAGATTACCGTATTATCGAAAAGGGGTTGCCTTTTGCTGATGAAGTTCACGAACATACAAGCGTGTACCAGCTCAACGAATTCGATTTTATGTACCGCCAGCTTTCAAGCGATATGCAGGAAGAATATACAGCACTTCTTGCGGTGTATGAAAATTTAGAAGCACTTTATATTTGCAGGAACGTGATTACGGTTTATCCCGACTGCAAAAGCATGATAGATGTTGCAAGGCAAAAGCTGATGAATGACCCGACGTTCAAACATTTATCCGAGGACTGTCAAGAATACTATTTTGACTTTGAAGCCTATGCTTCTCACTTGCAGGAACACGGGAAATTTTTAGTAACGGAACACGGTATCTTTGAACTGTCAGAGTAGGAAATGAGGTGGTGCTTATGATTGATGATATGGCGGTTTACATTGCTAATCTTGGCAAATACAATGAGGGCTATTTAGTCGGTGCTTGGTTCACGTTCCCCATTGACGAGGAAGATGTAAAAGAAAAAATCGGCTTAAATGAACAGTATGAGGAATACGCAATCCATGATACCGACAACTTCCCGATTGCGATTGGCGAGTATGTTTCCATTGAAGAACTCAATGATATGTATGAAATGATAGAGGAACTTCCCGACTATATCGTAGAGTGTCTGGACGAATTTATCAGCCACTTTGGGACGCTGGAAGAAGTCGTGGAACACAAGGACGATATTTATTATTATCCCGACTGTGAAACCATGACAGATGTTGCCTACTACTACATAGACGAATTGCAGGCACTAGGGGATATTCCACCCAGCTTGCAGAACTACATTGACTATGAAGCCTACGGGCGAGATTTGGATATGGGCGGTTGCTTCATTGAAACAAGCCGAGGTATGTGCGAGATACCATACTAACGCTGGAAGATCAGCGACAAGCATTGTTGCTACTGACAGCATATTTCTCTTTTAAGGGACAGTCTGAAAATGGCTGTCCTTTTCCATTTAGAAATTTACGAAAGGAGCTGAAAGAACTTGAAAAAGATTAAAAGCTACACGGGTATCTGGAACGTGGAAAAAGTCTTGTATGCAATCAATGACTTTAACTTACCCTTTCCCGTTACTTTTACACAGATTACATGGTTTGTGATTACGGAATTTATCATCATTCTGTTTGGGGATATTCCCCCACTTTCCATGATTGAGGGAGCATTTCTCAAATACTTTGGTATTCCCGTTGCTCTCACTTGGTTTATGTCGCAAAAGACCTTTGACGGAAAGAAGCCGTACAGCTTTTTGAAATCACAGATAACCTATGCGATAAGACCGAAAATCACTTATGCAGGAAAAGCCGTAAAACTGCATAAGCAGATATTGAATGAAACAATCACGGCAGTAAGGAGTGTGAATTATGTTCCCGATAAAATATATTGACAATAACCTTGTCTGGAACAAGGACAATGAGGTGTTTGCTTACTATGAATTGATACCGTACAACTATTCTTTCTTATCCGCAGAGCAGAAATTTATCGTGCATGACAGTTTCCGACAGCTTATCGCACAGTCCCGTGAGGGTAAAATTCATGCCTTGCAGATAGCGACGGAAAGCTCAATCCGCAGTATGCAGGAACAGTCAAAGAAACTGGTAACGGGAAAATTAAAGGAAGTTGCCTGCCAGAAGATAGACGAACAGACCGAAGCGTTAGTATCTATGATTGGGGACAATCAAGTGGACTACCGCTTTTTTCTTGGCTTTAAGCTCATGGTTACGGAAGAACAGCTCAATCTGAAGAACATCAAAAAATCGGCGTGGCTGACGCTCACGGAATTTCTCCATGAAGTGAACCACACGCTGATGAATGACTTTGTTTCCATGCCGAATGATGAAATCAACCGCTACATGAAAATGGAAAAGTTACTGGAAAATAAAATCTCACGTCGTTTCAAGGTGCGTCGCTTGGAAATCGACGATTTTGGGTATCTCATGGAACATCTTTACGGCAGGGACGGTATCGCCTATGAAGATTATGAGTACCAGTTACCAAAGAAGAAATTGAAGAAAGAAACGCTGATAAAATACTACGACCTTATCCGTCCGACAAGATGTGTGATTGAAGAAAGCCAGCGGTATTTACGCTTGGAACATGAGGACAAGGAAAGCTATGTGTCCTATTTTACCGTCAATGCGATTGTAGGCGAGCTTGATTTTCCGTCAAGTGAAATCTTCTATTTCCAGCAACAGCAATTCACATTCCCAGTTGATACGAGTATGAATGTAGAAATCGTGGAGAACCGTAAAGCATTAACAACCGTCCGCAACAAGAAAAAGGAATTGAAAGACCTTGACAATCACGCTTATCAAGCAGGAAGTGAAACAAGCTCAAATGTGGTGGACGCATTAGACAGCGTGGACGAGCTGGAAACGGACTTAGACCAGAGCAAAGAAAGTATGTATAAGTTAAGCTACGTGATACGGGTGTCTGCACCCGATCTTGACGAGCTGAAACGCCGTTGTGATGAAGTCAAGGACTTTTACGACGACCTCAATGTAAAGCTGGTGCGTCCTGCTGGGGATATGCTGGGGCTTCATTCTGAATTTCTTCCTGCCAGCAAGCGATATATCAATGACTATGTGCAGTATGTAAAATCAGACTTCTTGGCAGGGCTTGGCTTTGGTGCGACCCAGCAGTTAGGGGAAACTACGGGTATCTATATAGGCTATTCCGTTGATACGGGAAGAAATGTGTACCTGCAACCGTCCCTTGCCAGTCAAGGTATAAAAGGTACAGTTACCAACGCCCTTGCGTCTGCTTTTGTCGGTTCGCTTGGCGGTGGGAAGTCGTTCTGCAACAATCTTCTGGTGTATTATTCGGTTCTTTTTGGGGGACAAGCGGTTATCTTAGACCCAAAATCAGGTGCGAAACGTTCCTACTTGAAAAGAGTAGGCACAGCACTTCATTAAATCAATATTTAATGTGTGTTGGAGAACTAAACACACGAATAGTCGAATGACGGGGTAACGCCCTGAAAGGCTACTTTAATACTCCGACTGGCAGAAACTTGAGTAAACAAGGCTCTGTCAGAAGCTCGGTGAAGTCGGCAGACAGACACCGTAACAGATAATGCTGACGAAAGATTCCCAGAGGTGGGCGTTGTGTCCTATATGCCGGAAGTCTATAAAATATCTATGGTTAGAATGTAGATGAGAGGTCTACTGACGAATCCTTGAATGTACAGGTCTATATCGGGGCTGGATAGAAATGTCCAGTGACACAAACAGTGTCGCTACTGTGGGTGAGTAAGACTCCGCATTTATGAAAATCCATATAACGTTAAAGGCGTTATCAAGGTAGCAGGCTTATAGAGGAAACCTAAGGATATATGTACAGATAGTGTGTTTGGAACGTTGAAAGCTGACAACATGGAGATTTTACTGTCTGTGAAGTGTTCACATCAGAAAGTTATTGTGAGATTAGCAATGATATAAGGTGTGTTAATGTCAGTGAGAGTGGTGGCACAGTACCTATGAAACCGTGATAACAAGCGGTGGAGGGATAGCCACTAGTCATATGAAGAATAGAATTACTAAGAAAAATGGTATGGGTTCGAGTAAGACTAAGAGATGTACTTGCTCCTGCAAACAAGGAGGGTACAGACCATGCTAAAGAAAAACAAGCTCCGCTATAACGAGTATTATGATATGCAACATATTTATGACGAGTTATACGCACAGAGCAAGAACGGTAATAACTTTTATAAGTTACTTGAAATTATTGGTTCGGAACAAAATATTTGTTTAGCTTACCGTAATCTGAAATCAAACAGTGGCAGTAAAACGGCTGGAACGGATGGAATGACGATAGACGATATAAAACAACTCAGCAATGCTGAGATTGTTGCTACCGTTCGGGAAAGCCTTAGCAACTACCGCCCCAAATCAGTCAGACGTGTTTTCATTCCAAAAGCTGGGAGCGATAAAATGCGTCCATTGGGGATTCCGTGTATCTGGGACAGGCTGGTACAACAATGTATCCTGCAAGTCCTAGAGCCGATATGCGAACCAAAGTTCCATAATCATTCCTATGGATTCCGTGCGAATCGAAGTGCCCACCATGCAGTCAGCAGAGTAACGACACTGATAAATTTATCAAAATATCATTACTGTGTTGACGTAGACATTAAAGGATTTTTCGATAATGTCAATCATGGAAAACTATTAAAACAAATCTGGACACTTGGTATTCGGGATAAAAGATTGATTTGCATTATCAGCAAAATGCTGAAAGCCGAAATTGACGGCGAGGGTGTCCCAGAAAAAGGAACGCCACAAGGCGGTCTGTTAAGTCCACTGCTCTCCCTCATAGTCCTTAATGAATTAGACTGGTGGGTAAGCAGTCAGTGGGAAACATTCCAGCCGAAGAACCGCAGTAAAAATGGGTGGCTTCAATACGCAAAGAAATATACCAAACTGAAAAGCGGTTTTATTGTACGTTACGCTGATGATTTTAAAATCATGTGTTCAACCTATGGAGAAGCACAAAGATTTTACCACAGTACCGTAGATTTTCTTAATAAAAGGCTGAAATTAGAAATCAGTCCAGAGAAATCAAAGGTAGTAAATCTGAAGAAAAATTCATCAGATTTTCTGGGGTTCAAAATCAAAGTCATTCCAAAAGGAAGAACGAAACACGGTTATGTTGCCAAAACAGATATGAACCAAAAAGCATTAAAGAAAGCGAAAACAAATCTAAAGTTAAAGGTAAAAGATATAGCCAGACATACGACTGGCTTCAATATCAGCAGATATAATCTGACAGTTATCGGTATGCAGAATTACTACTGCATAGCAACTAACGTATATAACAACCTGACAGAAGTAAGTTACGCTCTCTTACCGACCATACGAATCCGTTTAAGGAACATTGCAAAATCAGTTCCATTTGAAAGTACAAGTTCAGAATTTCAGAGCAGGACAAAAGGAATCAGACCAAAAACAAAAATAGTGATGATTGCGGATAATCCGCTATTGCCGATTCAAGGAGTACAACACAAAAATCCTATGAATTTCTCGCAAGATATTTGTAATTTTACAAAGCAAGGGAGAAACAAGGTGCATGAGGACGTTGTAGTTGTAACAAAAGAAGAAATCCGAGCGTTGTTGGAAAATGAAAACCCTGCCGATAGCGTAGAGTTTAACGACAATCGTATTTCGGCATATATCGCACAACAAGGCAACTGCTATGTAATGAATCGTCGAGGAACTCCGTCCACTCTGATATGTATTCACAAATCAGACAAAGGAGATAACCTTGATAGATATTCTAATCTGGCATTTGTGGAAATTCCCATTGCAAAGGCAATCCTAACAGAATCAGCAGACGAAGCAAAATCACTGTTAAAAGGTTATGTTCTTAATAGTCAGCAGAAGAAAAAACTGAACAGAATACGGACGAATTACGGATACCAGACAATAACTGGGAAATAACTTATAAATCTATTTGGATATGATGGAACGCCGTATGAAGCGAAAGTTTCATGTACGGTGTGAAGCGGGGGAAAACTTGGAGATAACATCAAAAAGTTACCTATCGCTATAGCGTGGCAACTGGAAAGAAACACTTCCAGAAATAGCCCATGAAATCAATATCGTAAATCTTACCAGCGACAAGGACAATGCAGGACTTCTTGACCCATTCGTGATTATGAAGAATGTTAAGGACGCTGAAAGTCTGGCAATCGACATCTTGACATTCCTTACGGGTATTTCTTCAAGGGACGGAGAAAAGTTCCCCGTACTTCGTAAGGCGGTGCGTTCCGTTACCCAGAGCGACAAACGGGGCTTGCTTCATGTGATAGACGAGTTACGCCGTGAAGATACGCCAGTATCAAGAAATATCGCAGACCATATCGACAGCTTCACGGACTACGACTTTGCACACCTGCTGTTTTCAGACGGTACGGTGGAAAATGCTATCAGCCTTGATAACCAGCTCAATATCATTCAAGTAGCGGACTTAGTATTGCCAGATAAGGACACGACCTTTGAGGAATACACGACCATTGAATTATTGTCGGTGTCTATGCTGATTGTGATTAGTACCTTTGCTCTTGATTTTATCCATTCAGACAGAAGCATTTTTAAGATTGTCGATTTGGACGAAGCGTGGGCGTTCTTAAACGTGGCACAAGGCGAAACTTTATCAAATAAGCTGGTTCGTGCTGGACGTGCTATGCAGGCAGGCGTTTATTTTGTTACACAATCTTCTGGGGACGTGTCAAAAGAAAGTCTGAAAAACAATATCGGCTTGAAGTTTGCCTTTAGAAGCACCGACATCAACGAGATAAAACAGACCTTAGAGTTTTTCGGTATCGACAAGGACGATGAGAACAACCAGAAACGCTTGCGTGATTTGGAAAACGGACAATGCTTATTGCAGGACTTATACGGGCGTGTCGGTGTGGTGCAGATACACCCAGTCTTTGAAGAACTGCTACACGCCTTTGATACCAGACCGCCCGTACAGAGAAATGAGGTGGAGTGATGAAAGAAAGGATAAAAGGTGCGTTCACAAAAAAGAAGATACTTCACGTTCTCAAAATGGCTCTGTTTGTCGTGGCACTCTCCCTTATCCTGCTTTCACTTCTGGGGACGGTGGCTCATGCGACGGGGCTTGTGGACGATACCATAAACGCAGAAAATCTTTACTCAAAATATCCCCTTTCCAACTACCAGCTTGATTTTTATGTAGATAATAGCTGGTCATGGCTTCCGTGGAACTGGCTGGACGGGATTGGAAAATCAGTACAGTACGGGCTTTATTGCATTACCAACTTTGTCTGGACTATCAGTTTATATTTGAGTAATGCAACGGGCTATGTGGTGCAGGAAGCCTATAAACTTGATTTTATTAACGATATGGCAGACAGTATCGGAAAGAGCATACAGACCCTTGCAGGCGTAACACAGAACGGCTTTTCTTCCACGGGCTTTTATGTCGGTTTCCTGCTTCTTATTATCTTGGTGGTGGGACTTTATGTTGCTTATACGGGACTGATAAAACGGGAAACAAGCAAGGCACTTCACGCTGTTATCAACTTTGTGGTGGTGTTCGTGCTGTCCGCTTCATTTATTGCCTACGCTCCCGACTACATCAAAAAGATAAATGAGTTTTCAAGCGACATCAGTACCGCTTCTTTGGACTTGGGAACAAAAATCATGCTCCCCAACTCTGACAGCGAGGGCAAAGACAGCGTGGACTTGATACGGGACAGCCTATTTTCTATTCAAGTGGAACAGCCGTGGCTACTTCTGCAATTCGGTAACAGCAACGCAGAGGAAATCGGAACAGACCGTGTCGAAGCTCTTGTATCGGCAAGCCCAGAGGACGAGGACGGGAAAACCAGAGAGGAAGTCGTGAAAACAGAAATCGAGGACAATGACAACAACAATCTAACAATACCGCAGGTCGTGAACCGTTTAGGTATGGTGTTCTTCCTACTGTTCTTCAATTTAGGGATAACGATATTTGTATTCTTGCTTACGGGCATGATGTTGTTTAGCCAGATACTTTTTATTATCTTTGCAATGTTTTTACCTATCAGTTTTCTACTTTCTATGATACCGAGCTATGAAAGCATGGCAAAGCAGGCAATCGTAAGGGTGTTTAATACCATAATGACAAGGGCCGGAATAACGCTCATTGTAACGGTGGCGTTCAGCATTTCCAGTATGTTTTATAACATATCCACGGACTATCCGTTTTTCATGGTAGCTTTCTTACAGATAGTGTGTTTCGCTGGTATCTACATGAAGCTGGGCGACTTAATGAGTATGTTCTCTTTGAACGCTGGCGACAGTCAAAACATGGGACGCAGGATATTCCGCAGACCATATCTGTTTATGCGACATAGAGCTAGGCGTATGGAAAGACGGCTTGCTGGTGCGGTTACTGCTGGCGGTGTTGCTGGTGCGGTGGCAGGTAGCACGATTTCAAACAGAAAACCGACAAGGAACACAGCCACAAAAGACAGTCGGGGCAATACATCTACTTCCAGCATGGGACAGCGTGCAGGCTCAAAGGTGGGGGCTGTCTTAGATACGAAAAATAAAGTGAAAGACAAGGCAAATGCTGTCAAAGAGAATATCAAGGATATGCCGACACAGACCGCTTATGCGGTGTATTCCGCAAAGGAAAAGGCAAAGTCCAGCGTGTCCGACTTTAAGCGTGGCATGGTGCAGGAACAGCTGTCCAGACAAACGGGACGCTTGGAAAGGCAAGAACAGCATAGGCAGAATATCGCTGACAAGCGTATGGAGCTTCAAAAGGCACAAGAAGCAAGGCAGGCACAGCGAAAGGCTGACGGATCAGCGACAACGGGAGCTACCCGTCCCCATGAGCGACCAGCCACAGCTTCAACCATTCCAAAGCCGAGTGCAGAAAAAATGCAGGAAGTCAAACGTCCTGCCACAGCAACCACTTCTAAAGCAAGTGAGCCAGTCAAGACAACTGTTATCAAAGAGCGTCCGTTATCTTCTGGTGCTTCTGATAGGAAAGCGACCCAGTCGGCACAGATAGCACATAGGCAGAATGTAGAAAAAGTGGTATCGCAGGAAACACGCCAGAATTACACCAAAGACCGCAGGACAAAGGTTCAGCAGACCCAGAGCGTCCAGAAGAACCAGCAGACCACAGAGAAAACCCGTAACCTTGTAACGAAGAAAGGACAGAAGAAAAAATGAAACTGAAACATATCGCTCTTATCGGCAGTCTGTTTCCTCTCCTCTTTTCTCTGGTGCTTTTCTTTGGTGTCCTCATTAGTGCGGACAGCGACGACGAGAACAGCAATTTTTCTTCTGGCATTACGGGTATGAACTTATCAGCAGAAGTCTTGAAACATCAGCCTATGGTGGAAAAATATGCCAAAGAATACGGTATTTCCGAGTATGTCAATGTATTGCTGGCTATCATTCAAGTAGAAAGTGGCGGTACGGCAGAAGATGTTATGCAGAGTTCGGAAAGTCTTGGTTTACCGCCTAATTCCTTAGATACAGAAAGTTCAATCAAGCAGGGGTGTAAGTATTTTGCGTCCCTGCTTTCTTCCTGCAAAAATCAAGGTATCGACGATTTGAATGTAGCGATACAGTCCTATAACTATGGCGGTGGCTATGTGGGCTATGTGGCAGGTAAAGGAAAGAAACATACATACAATCTTGCAGAGATTTTCGCCCGTGAGAAATCGGGTGGAAAGAAAGTAACCTACACCAACCCGATAGCCGTTGCGAAGAACGGGGGCTGGCGGTATGGCTATGGAAATATGTTCTACGTCGAATTAGTCAATCAGTATTTAACTGTTCCGCAGGTATCGGGAGAGCTGGCACAAAAGGTAATGAATGAAGCGTTAAAATATCAAGGCTGGAAATATGTGTATGGCGGTAGCAATCCCAACACTTCTTTTGACTGTAGCGGACTTGTTCAATGGTGCTATGGAAAAGCTGGTATCTCTTTACCGAGAACAGCACAAGCACAGTATGACGCTACCCAACATCTTCCTCTTTCGCAGGCAAAGGCTGGGGACTTGGTGTTTTTCCATTCTACCTATAACGCTGGTACTTATGTAACGCACGTTGCAATTTATGTAGGGAATAACCAGATATATCATGCAGGCGACCCGATAGGATATGCAGACCTAAGCAGTAGTTACTGGCAACAGCACTTAATCGGTGCAGGACGAGTAAAACAATAGAAAGGACTTGAAAATATGTTTAAGAAGAATAAGAAACAGACAGAAAATGTCAAAGAAAAAATGGTGCGTACTGTCAAAGTAGGCACACATAAGAAAACCGTGATTGCGTTGTGGGTGGTGCTTATCGCAAGCGTGAGCTTTGGGGTGTATAAGAATTTTACCGCTATCGACCAGCACACCACCCATGAAAAAGAAATCATTGAGCTTCGCTTGCAGGACACCAACGGGATAGAAAATTTCGTAAAGAACTTTGCGAAGTCCTATTACACATGGAGTAACAGCAAAGAAGTGATTGAAGCAAGGACGCAGGCAATCAGCGGTTATCTGACAAAGGAATTGCAGGACTTGAATGTGGATACAATCAGAATGGATATACCGACCAGCTCCACGGTTACAGATGTGATTGTGTGGAGTATCGAACAGTCGGGAACGGACACTTTTTCTGCCACCTACGAAGTAGATCAGCAGATAAAAGACGGAGAACAGACAAGCAATGTCAAGGCAACTTATACCGTGAAAGTCCATGTAGACGCTGACGGGAATATGGTAATCGTGCAGAACCCTACCCTTGCACCAGCAATCGAAAAATCAGACTATGAGCCTAAAACACCAGAAACCGACGCAAGCGTGGACGCTGATACTGTCAATGACGCTGCCGCATTTCTGGAAACATTCTTTAAGCTGTACCCGACAGCCACAGAAAAAGAACTTGCCTACTATGTATCGGGAAATGTGCTTGAACCTATCGGCAGGGACTACCTTTATTCTGAACTGGTAAACCCTATCTTTACAAAGGACGGGGGCAATGTGAAAGTCAAAGTATCCGTGAAATTCCTCGATAATCAGACAAAGGCAACGCAGGTATCACAGTATGAGCTTGTGCTACATAAGGATAGTAACTGGAAGATTGTAGGATAATCAAGAGAGTTCATTTATTGATTTATTTTTTCTTATGCGGTATATTTGAAAGGAAATATACCGCATTTGGTGTAACAGAAAATTTAATTTAGGAGTGATATTTTGATAGGACTTAAAAAACGAGATATAAAAAAAGCATTGAAAGCAGGTGCAAATGCTAGCGGTGTGTCTTTAGCTGATATACGGGCTGATATTGAAGCGACGATTGATGAAGCTATGAACAGTACAGACCCAGAGGTGCAGGCAAATTTCAAAAAGTATTTTGGGAATAAACGTCCTACGCCAGAAGAATATATTTACAAGATTACGAAAAAAACAAAAGTTAAGCTGTAAATAAAAACGCCGTGGTAAACAACTCACAGCGAGAAATCTGATTATCACGGCTTACAATCAGTTTTGGAGTAAATAATTTTCGCCCCAGTTACAAAGTTCATCAAGAATTGGTGTTAAGGTTTTTCCAAATTCAGTTAAGGAATACTCTGTTTTTGGTGGGACGACAGGATAAACCTTACGGTTAATCAATCCGTCTTTTTCCAGTTCACGAAGCTGTTGTGCTAACATTTTGTCTGTTGCTTTTGGAATGAGCTTATGAATTTCACTATACCGTAATGTTTTATTCATTAAGTGCCATAAAATGACCGCTTTATATTTTCCGCCGATTAGTTGAATGGTTGCTTCAACGGGACAACTAAAACCACAACAATTATTTTCCATGATGTTCTCTCACTTTCTTTTTAGGTAGTATATTACAAAATAGTGCGTTCTTGTCCAATAGACTATTACGGATATAATTATAGTATAGGTTGACCTAATTCACAAGAACAAAGGAGATTAAAAAAATGAATGTATTAGATATTGCAAAAAAGAGATATTCCGTTAGAACATACGAAGATAAGCCCGTAGAAAAAGAAAAGCTGGATAAAATACTTGCTTCTGCTCATGTTGCACCAACTGCGGCGAACTTACAGCCAGTTAAATTGTTGGTGGTGCAGGACAAAGAACGATTGAAAAGCATTGCAAAAGCTGGAAATATATATAATGCTCCATTGGCAATTATTGTTTGTGCAGACCATTCAAAAGCGTGGAAACGACCTTTTGATAACAAACAGACAACAGATATTGACGCTACTATTTTGACAGACCACATGATGTTGCAGGCAACAGAGTTGGGATTAGGTACAGTTTGGGTATGCTTTTTTAAACCAAATGTAATCAAACGAGAATTTCAATTACCAGATAATTTAGAACCAGTCAATATATTAGTCATTGGTTATGGGAAAGAAACACCAGCAGACCCAGAACGTCATTTTGCTACACGTATTCCTATGGAAGAATTGGTTTCTTACGACTATTTATAAAAGGTTTGTAATTGTAATTTTTTAGACAATGAAAGTAACGGGTCGTGAAAATGCTTCACAGAATTGTGATCTGCATTATCACGGCTCTTTTACTCTCTGTTTACTTTCAAAACTGTAAGTGTAATTGAATACTGCCCTTGCTATAATTTAATCGTATTCCAAAACAAATAAATGTGGCAGGAAGAAAGGAGCGATTTTAATGGAACACATTTTAAATTTAGAACAAGTAAAAAAATACTACGGGGGTAACTCTGGAAATATCACAAAGGCAGTAGACGGTATTTCTATGTATGTAGACAAGGGCGAATTTGTCGCAATAATGGGAGCTAGTGGTTCTGGAAAGACTACCCTATTAAACTGTATCTCTACGATTGATACCGTAACCAGCGGACACATTACAGTCAACAATCAAGATATTACCAAAATCAAAGATAAAGATTTTGCTGATTTCAGACGTGAAAATCTAGGGTTCATTTTTCAAGATTTCAACCTTTTAGATACCTTAACGATTGAAGAAAACATTTCTTTGTCATTGGTAATCAACAAACAGAACCCTGCTGATATTGACAAACGAGTTCATGCTATCGCTGATAAATTGGGTATTCGTGATATTTTATCGAAATTTCCTTATGAAGTTTCTGGCGGACAAAAACAGCGTTGTGCTTGTGCAAGAGCCTTAATCAATGAACCGAAACTGATATTAGCTGATGAACCGACGGGAGCTTTGGACTCAAAATCTTCCAGATTGTTACTGGAAACAATGTCTGACATCAACAAGAAAATGCAGGCTACTATTTTAATGGTAACACATGACCCGTTTAGTGCGTCTTTTTGTAAACGTATTTTGTTCTTGAAAGACGGTAAAATATTCAATGAAATTTTCAGAGGGGAAAAAAGCAGAAAAGATTTCTTCAATGAAATACTGGATATATTAACCTTGCTCGGAGGTGAAGTGGGAAATGTTAGGTAAATTAGCGGTTAGAAATACAAAAAGAAGCATTAAAGATTATTTGATTTATTTGATAACTGTTACTATCGCATTTTCTCTTATATTTGCTTTTAACTTAGTGGCAAGTTCTGAAGAAGTAATAGAATTATCGACAGGCATGGATACGTTTAAGTATATTCTAGCTTTTGTGAATGTTGTTATTATATTTGTTATCTGTTTTTTGATTAACTACACCACAAAATTTATGTTTGAAAAGCGAAGCAAAGAGCTTGGAACATATATGCTTCTTGGAATTAGAAAAAAAGAAATTGCTCGATTGCTTGTAATTGAAAATGTGTTATTAGCGATATGTGCTTTGGTTTTGGCTATTCCTCTTGGGTTCATATTTAGTCAATTTGTATCATTGGTAATTGTAAACTTATTAGGTATTCCAGAAGTAATCTTTATTTCAATAAATTTTGTTTCCATAGGATTGCTTGCTATTTACTTTTTGGCAATATACGTATTGGTTCTGCTTAATCTTTTACGAAGAATTAGAAAAATGACGGTACATGATTTTCTTTATTTTGATAAGCAGAATGAAAAGAAAATGTTCCGTAGCAATAAAAAGAGAAATATTATTTTCATTGTTAGTGTTATATTAGGAATTACTGCTATTTTGCTTTGGGCTTCACGTTGGACAATGGAAAACAGCGGTAAACAAGAAACTCTTACGTATTTGATGATTAGCATGATGATGTTGATTATCAGTATTTATGGTGTATCAGCTACTTGTGCAGATATGTTGTTGTCGGTTTTATTGAAAAATAAAAAACTTAAATATCAAAAAGATAACCTTTTTGTAACAAGAACTTTTGCGTCAAAAGCAAGAACAATGAGTTTTACGTTCGGGACACTTTCCATGTTGATATTACTTTCTTTGTTATGTTTAAATTTTTCAAGTATCAATAAAGGAGTGTATAAAGCAAGCATAGAAATGACAGCTCCGTTTGATGTTCATGTGTTTGAAGAAAAACAACCATTTAAAGATTTTAAAGAATATGTGAATGTTGTTGATGAAGATTATACAATAAATAAAGCAATCGAATTTGATGTTTATAAAGAACCGAAACATCAAATGCAGAATTATTTTGACGTGCAATTTTATGATTATGACCCAGTAATGAAATTAAGTGATTATAACGAAATACTGAAATTAAAGAATATGGACACCATAGAATTAAGTAATGACGAGTATTTTCTTGTAACTAGCAAAGATTTGTTATATAAAGTTGAAAACAACAAGGATATTGAAAAAATTCAGTTGACAAGTGGAAAAGAATTAAAACTAAAGGGCATTGATACAAAAACGTATTGGTATCAAATAAATAATACTGGAAGATTTGCTGTTATTGTGCCTGATGAATATGTTCAAGGCTTGGAAGTATCTGAGCAACATCTGATTATAGATACCATAGAAGAAACAGATACAAAACTTAGAGAAAAAATCAAACAAGATTTGAAACATCGATTAGTAATAGTAAATGATGATGGTGAAACAGTCGTACAATATTATAGACTTTCTGTAAGAGGTTCTGCTATTGAAGAACAAAATACGATGACCGCTATGATTGCAAGCATTTGTCTTTATATTGCCTTTATTTTGATTTCGGCAGTTGGAACAGTTCTTGCTATTCAATCACTAAGTGACTCTACAAAGTACAAATACCGCTATCAAACATTAAAAAGATTGGGAGTGAATGATAAATCATTATTTAAAACAATCAGAAAGCAATTACTAATATTATTTGGTGTTCCAGTTATTTATTCAATTCTTGCAAGTTTCTTTATGCTGGTATCAGTCAATAATGTTTATAAAATTTATTTAGAAAGTGAGTATAGTTATTTAATTTACTTCGTAGTAGGTTTGGCGATTTTCTTCTTTATCTATGGAATTTATTGGATAGCAACGTATATCGGTTTCAAACGAAATATCAATGAGGAGAGTTAGATTTTTCTAGCTCTCCTGCTGTGGAATTATTATAATGGTAAATCAAGGGGGTGTGGAAATGAGAATAGCAATTATCGAAGATGATGAAATCACTCGTCTGGAGCTTTCTAAACTATTGAACACACAAGGATATGAAACAGTCTTGTTGACTAACTTTGAAAATCTGACAGAGGAATTAAAGCAATATTGCGTAGAGCTGGTTTTGCTTGATATTAACCTGCCGTATGAAAATGGCTATGAAGTATGCAGGAAAATAAAACAAGCTATGCCAGTACCTATTATCTTTGTAACAAGCAGAGATACAAATGCTGACGAATTGAAAAGTATTCAAGTGGGTGGAATTGACTTTATCACAAAGCCGTATGACACGCTTATTCTTCTTGAGAAGATCAAGCGTGCATTGCAGTTATCAAACCCGAACAATTTCCGTGAGCTTGTCAAAAAAGATTGTACCCTTGATTTACATTTATCCATTTTGAAGTATCAAGAGAAAAGCATTGAACTGACAAGAAATGAATTTCGTATCTTATACTACTTCTTTATGAACGAAGATAAAGTTATCAGTAAGGAAGAACTATTGGAAAAGCTGTGGAACGACAAATATTATTTAGACGAAAATGTATTACTGGTTAATATGACCCGTCTAAAAAAGAAAATGAAAGAAATCGGTATTGTTCATTTATTGGAAAATATACGAGGAAAGGGTTGGAAACTGTGAGCTTTTTTACATTCTTAGAAGAAAAAATAACAGAGATATTGTTTCAGCTTTTCTTTCTTGCCTTAGTAGCATTTCTCTTGATTTTCTACGGTGTAGATACGCTATTTGTTGTATTGCTGGTAATTCTGTTCATCAGCATACAAGGGCTTTTTCAATGGTGTTTGTATCGGAAGAAACGTAAGGCTTCGCAACATATTATTGATTTAGTAGACGGATTGGAAGAAACCTACTATATTGCAGATGTTTTACCAAAGCCAAAAGAATTTCAAAATGAAGCCTATTACTACGCACTAAAAAAAGCCTGCAAATCTATGAATGATGAAATCGGTAAAATCACAGAGGAAAAGCAGGATTATCAAGAATATGTGGAAAGTTTCGCCCATGAAATTAAAATACCGATAGGAGCATTGTCTTTGACGTTCGATAATACGAAAAATTACACGTTAAAAAAAGAAACAGACAAGATATTTCAGTTGGTGGAACAAATGCTCTACTATGCAAGGAGTGAAAATACGGAAAAGGACTATTTTGTAAAACAGTTGCAGTTAGACGAAGTGATACATAATGTCATTCTGAAATTTCGTCATTCACTTATGGAAAGGAAAGTAATTATCAATATCCATGACATAGAGAATGTTGTATATACTGATGAAAAATGGCTGACATTCATTCTATCTCAAATCGTGCAAAATGCGATTAAGTATTTTGACAAGCAGGAAAACAAACTGACGATATACAGTCAAGACAACGGAACAAATATACTGCTTGTGATAGAAGATAATGGCTGTGGAATAAAAACGTCTGATTTATCCCGTGTATTTGAAAAAGGCTTTACTGGTTCTAACAGAAACAAGGCAAATGCAACGGGCATGGGACTGTATTTATCGAAAAAATTATCTGATAGACTAGGTTTGAAATTGGATATTACTTCTAAAGAAACGGAATATACAAGACTGACAATTACATTCCCAAAAGGAACAGTCCATAATTTACATTAAGCATTGAATAGTTGCTTATTGATGATAAAACAAAGGAAGTGATACACATGGAGTTATATCTTAATGATGTTTACCCTTATGCACAACAAATATCAAATTATATAGAACGAGAAATTTTTCAACAGAAATTAAAAGCAGGTCAAAAGCTACTTTCAATAACAAATTTAAGTAAAGAATTAAATGTTAGTAAACATACAATTCAATTATCTTATAAAATACTGAGAAAGAAAGAGTTAATCGTAAAAAAAGGAAATGATTTTTTTGTTACAAAAGATAACTGCTGTATAATAACAAAAATGAAAGAAGAAACAGATTTACAGATAATCAAATGTCTGCATGAATTAGCAGAAATGGGATATTCAAGAGAACAAACAAAATCCTTGATTTTAAGAAAATTAGAAACTTTAAAATTTCCTCAATAAGTTCGATTAGGCATTGCATAGTATTTTGCTGTAAGGGGGCTTGAGTTATGGAATGTTTTAAGTGCAATTCTTTACAATTTAATTCCACCTAACAGTACACTATTAAAAAATAAATATTATTTAGCTTTAAAAGCTCGTACAGACTATATGTTTTGTGCGGGCTTTTTTCATACCCGAAAAAAACTTAAAAATTTTTCCAAAGAGGTCATTAAATCACACCTAGCTGTCCTTATATGGTGCGGAAAGAGGGATAAACACTTTTCAAATCATAAAGGAAAGGAGGTGAGATTGATGAAACCGTCTGACTTCCAGAAAACAGTTCAATGTCGTTTTGAAAGTTGTTTAAAGAAAGTTGTTCGTAGTGTCGTGAAAGATTATTACAAGGAATTAAACCGTCGTAAAAATAAAGAAATATCTTTCAGCGAATTGCCAGATGTCATTGTTGATAAAATGACTGTTTGGGACGACTACGAAACAGATTATACAATCTTTTCAGTATGTGGCATTGATATTCGTGTCCTTGATGATGAATTGGCAGAAGCATTGAAGAAACTTCCAGAAAGAAAACGCAATACTCTGTTGATGTATTACTTTTTGGAAATGACAGAAAGTGAAATTGCCAACTTGCAGAAAATCACGCAAAGCGGTGTATTTAGAAATCGACATCACGCTTTGGAAATTATGAAAAAAATACTCAAGGAGGAACATTAGAAAATGAAACAGTTATTTAAAAAGCCGTCCTATTACTTGATTTCATCAGCTATGGACGGAAACGAAAAAGCGATTGAGAAATTGCTGGCATTTTATGACCCGTACATATCAAAGTGCTGTTTACGTTCACTTTATGACGAATATGGCAATGTTTATATTGTTGTAGACATGGAATTAAAAGGACGTATCAGAGAAGCACTTATCAAAATGATTTTAGGTTTTGATATTGAAGATATGGACTTAGAACCAGAAGAATAAGCAGTTTTTAGCGGAGCATGATTTAATATCCCCCCCTCTTTCCTGCTCTGCCACCTGCTTTTATATGAAAGCAACACGCTTTCGCCACAGCTCTTTGACAACTGAATAAAGCAGACAGATACGTTTGTGAGATGGCGAGCCACGGGGACTGTACGCCACGACCTTTTCAAAAGAAAGCGAGCGACCCACGCAGTGATCCGAGAGCGACTGTTGGAAAAGTTGTTTTGCCACGACCTATCCTCACAGAATAATGATACGTCCGCATGGTGCGGTTCTGCCCACAAGAATGGGAATAGTTGAGATACTAATGGAGCTTTCCAAAGCCGTCTGCCTGCTTGTAAAAAACGACACACAGTAAAGGGGGTGCATAGATTATGAACAATACTGATGTGCCTATTTGGGAAAAATATACGCTGACGGTTGAAGAAGCGTCCAAATACTTCCGCATTGGCGAAAAGAAATTGCGTAAATTAGCCGAAGAAAATCTTGACGCTGGCTGGGTTATCGTGAACGGCAACCGTATTCAGATTAAGCGAAAACAATTTGAAAAAATCATAGATACATTGGACGAAATCTAATGTCATTGAGCCGTAGATATGGTATAATAAGATATAGCGTATCACGGCTCATTCCATGACGGAAAGGAGCTTTACACTATGTCTAATGTGAAACGAAAAGACAGTAAAAATCGCAATTTGCGTAATGGAGAGAGCCAGCGAAAAGACGGAAGATACGTTTATAAATATACCGATATATACGGAAAGCCACAATTTATCTATTCTTGGAAACTTGTACCGACAGACAAGACACCTGCTGGAAAGCG